>DSAV01000260.1 GCA_011046295.1 Deltaproteobacteria bacterium
AGTTATGACTGAAAAATTATTCTTTCAGCGCTCCGGTGAAGTTTTCCGAAACGGATTTAATCGCCGCGCCTTCATTGTTCATAATGGCGTCTATCATTCCGAAATACTTTGGAAATTCTGACCCGATAAAGAACTGGGAAGAGAGCACTCTGCCGCTGTAATAGGCCGCCTCGTTGTTATTCGCGATGATTTTCTGTCTTTCTTCGCCCTTCGCGTCACCGACAAGTTCCTTCATTTTCGGGATGGTAATCGCCAGACTCCACAGATGCAGCCAGGCCACTATCAGCGGGAACATCGCCTGCTGCAGCGGTGTGGCATTGAGCACCAACGCCATGAACTTGCCTTCGCCCATCTGTTTTTTCATCATCTCAATGACTTCTTCGAGTTTCGCCAGGCCGCGGACAACCGGGTTGATGTATTTATCTTCCACTATACCCTTGGCTTTATCAATCGCGTCATTCATCCACTTTCTTAGCTGTGAGTAATTATACATTTCGGGATTCATGAGTATCTTGCGCATTTGCAAATCAAGCGACTGAATGGCGTTGGTTCCTTCATAAATTGAGAAGACCTTGGTATCACGGGCATACTGTTCCACCGGATATTCCTGACAATAGCCGTAGCCGCCGTAAACCTGCATGGCTTCGGCCGTAACCAGCCAGGAGGCATCGGAAATACCGGCTTTGACGATGGGTGTAAGAATCTCCACAATGCCCGTTGATGCTTTGCGTTCTTCTGGATCAGTCGACACGTGCATGACATCTTCATGGTAAGCCAAGAACAGGCAAAGCATGCGCATTCCTTCAACGGTGCTTTTCATATACATCAGCATTCTCTTTACATCAGGATGCTCGATAATAGCCACGCCAGGGGCCTTGTCGTTGAGCATTTGTGTAATGTGCTTACTCTGAACGCGGTTGCGCGCGTAAGTTACGGCGTGCATATAGCCGGCGCTGGACTGCCCCAGAGCCTGAACACCCGTATGAATGCGGGCCGCGTTCATGAGCTTGAACATAACTTTCATGCCCTCGCGTTCCTTGCCCAGCAGGTGGCCGACACATTTGCCGTTATCACCGAAGCTCAGTGACGATGTGGCGTTGCCTTTGAGGCCCATTTTGTGTTCAACACCCGTGCAATAAACATCGTTTCTCTCTCCGAGAGAACCGTCTTTATTAATGAGATATTTCGATACCAGGAAAATGGATATTCCTTTTGTTCCCTCGGGATCGCCTTCAATTCTGGCCAGCACCGGATGAATGATGTTGGGATTTAAATCGTGCTCGCCGTTGCTGATGAAAATCTTTTGCCCGGTAATCAGATACGTGCCGTCTTTTTGTTTTACAGCCTTGGATTTCAGCGCGCCCACGTCCGAGCCCGCGCCCGGTTCGGTAAGGCACATCGTGCCGCCCCACTCACCGGAAAGCAACTTGGGAAGATACATCTGTTTGACTTCTTCGGAAGCGAAAGGCTCGATGATGGCCGCGGCGCCGGTAATCGCACCACAATACATCGTCAGCGATGTGTTGCCCGCGTTAAAATATTCCGCGGCAGCCATAGAGACACTCTGGGGCATACCCATACCACCAATTTCCTGCGGGAAAGACAGGACGTGGAATCCGGCTTCAACATAAGCGTTGAATCCTTTGTGGAATGATTCGGGAACTTTTACTTCATGTGTTTTGGGATCAAATTTTAATCCGGTTTTGTCACCATCGGCATTGGATGAATAAAACTGGTCAATGGCTATTTTTTCCGCCAGCTCCAACGTGTCCTCATACATGCTCCGGTCAAATTCTTTGAACTGGTCAAACCGGTTCATTTTCTCCAACTCAAGCATTTCAAAAAGGACAAATCTCACGTCACGTGAGTCAACTAATGGGTTTAACGACATAAAAAACCTCCTTCAAATTTCCTTTATTAAGAACTGTGTCGGGCGGGAATACCTTACACAATTTTCTCACAAGATCATCTAAAACTGACCGTCAGTATAGTTAGATAAAATGGCCGTGTCAAGATAATTGCGTAAAAATGTTTTTACGGTAAGCAAAGCCTTTAACCACTTGTCCGTCCCTGGATAAAATGATAAAGTAATGTCTCAATTTCATAAAAGAATTAGAGATTTCACGATGATTGATAACAAGCTTTACCTGGTCTTGATGGGGCTTCCCGCCCGGGGCAAATCTACTTTGGCTATCCGCCTGCAGGAAACCTTAAGAAAAAATCGGATTCCGGCTAAAATATTCAATAACGGCAATTTGCGACGCAAACATTTGCCGGCAAAAGACACCTTTTCCGCGGAGTTTTATCATCCGGAAAACAAGGCCGCAAGGCTTCTGAGAAACAATTTTGCGCTGGCTAACATAAAAATGGCCAAAAGCTATCTTGCGGGCTCCGGCCAGGTGGCGATACTGGATGCGGCCAATGTTACCCGAACGCGCAGGAAAATAATTGAAGAAAATCTCGACAATCACCCTGTCCTTTTTATTGAATGTCTTAACGATGACGAAGAAATCCTTTCTCTGATCATTGAGGCCAAAACAAAACTGCCGGAATTTTCTCGCCTGGCGCGCAAAAAAGCTCAGGTTGAATTTTTAAAACGCATAAAAAACTATCAGATGGTTTACACGCCCCTGAAGGATGAAAGAAATTATTTCCGCCTGGATTCGCTGCAAAACAAAATATTCGAAGAAATACTAACGGATAAAATTCCGCTGCATTTATTAATTAAAGATATTCTGGTAACCGATATGGTGAAAAATCTTTTCCTTATCCGGCACGCGCAGACAAGATTCAATGTTATCGACCGCATCGGCGGCGATTCCACGCTCACCGCCAGAGGAATCATGCAGGCCAAGGCGCTGGGGCGCTTTTTCCAAAAACATGAAATATCCTACATCTTCACCAGCAACAAAAAACGCACCACGCAGACGGCGCGTGCAATAGCGGAGAGGCAAAAAGACTGTAAGATAATTTCACTCAAAGAGTTTGATGAAATAAACGGCGGCATCTGCGAGGGACTGACTTATAAAGATATCGAAAAAAATATGCCGGAAGTCTTTAACGCGCGCAAAGCTAACAAATATCACTACGCTTATCCGCAGGGGGAAAGCTACGCGATGATGAAACCACGTGTTGAGGCAGGGCTGAAAAAAGTGTTTTTCCTAAACCGCCACGCCCAAAATATTATGATTGTCGGCCATCAGGCCGTCAACCGGATGATTCTGGCGCGTTTTCTCTTTCGCCGCGAAGAAGATGTGCCCTATATCTACATTCCGCAGGATCAGTTC
>DSAV01000213.1 GCA_011046295.1 Deltaproteobacteria bacterium
ATCTTTTTGTGACTATTTTGAGGTCAATGTTGTATATACTATATAAAGGAGTTAATGAAAAAATGCTTTTTTGTCTTTGCGAGAAGTCCGCAGGACGACGAAGCAATCTCATAAATTACTGAATATTTTTAGATTGCTTCATCCCGACAAGTCGGGATTCGCAATAACACGGAATGATAAACAATGGAAAAATATAAAGAAATTATAGACAAAATTCAAAAACAAAAAACAATCACGCCGCCTGACGATTTAACGGACAAAATTATGGCCGGGGCGCAGAAAGCTGAAACAAGTTTTCAATATAAATTATACCGCACTTTGTTTCAGCGCCGTCAATTAAGCCCAGATGCAAAAGGCATTATTACCGGCAAAATATTTTCGCCGGTTCAGTGTTTTTTTCTGTTATTCGTTGTTGGTTTATTTTATCTACTTATGGGGTTGTTTGTAATTTTTGGAATGAATGATTTTTTGGCAAATACAAACATCAATTTGTGGCTGCGTTTTCAGCCATACCTGGCAATAACAAGCGGCGTATTCATTATATTTTTGGCTTTTTTGGTCCGGGGAAAGCCTCAAAAAATCGATTTTGCAAAATACGGAATAATAGCGCATAGTATTTTTATAATTATTAATGCTTTGATTTTAGAGTTTATTTTTGTTTTTCCCGTGGCGTTAGCTTTTAGCTTATCGCTTTCGGTACTGGCTGTTTTTTTAGGAATATTGATGGTTAGTTCCATAAATAGTTATATCAAATCAGAGTCCGTCGATATAAGAGGGCAACTTGCGCAAAATGTTTAGAAAGTCGCAAAAAGGGTTTACTTTTCTGGAGCTTATTGCCGTACTGATTATACTGGGCATTCTGGCGGCGGTAGCGGTTACCCGCGCGACTAATTTTGATGTCGAGGTGGTTACCGGCGCGGATACTTTAAAATCGCATCTGCGTTACGCGCAGACAATGGCGATGAATTCCAATCCCAACGCGCCTGCTGATCAGACAGTCTGGGGGATAAGCTGTGACGGCACGAGCTACTGGCTGTTTAACGGCACGGATTCCGGCGACAATATTATGCGTCTGCCGGAAGATGACAGTTATATCGACGCCAACAGAAGGATTAATCTGGCGGCAAAAAAAATTAGTGTGAGTGGTTTTACGGTGTTTTTTGATAACCGCGGCATTCCTTATTCCGCGTATCCCGGGACCCCGCTGGCGTCCGATTTGACTATCAGCGTCAGTCCCATCGGCGGAGGAACTAACGTAAATATAAATATTAAGCCTTTAACAGGATACATGCCATGAAATCAAACCGCGGCTTTACGCTTATTGAAGTAATTATTACGATAACGCTTATCGCCATTGCCGCCGCGCTTTTTGTGGCCTATATCGGCACAGCTTTCACTAAAAGCCCTGTTTCTTCCGGCATGGTCGCCAAACAGTACGCGCTGATTCAGGAGATGGAAATTATCACCAGTAAATACCGCCAGGAAATAGAAAACGGAACTTTAGATTTGAATAATTTTCTTGCCAACCCGGTTAATGTTAACCCTTTTGTTGATGCCGCAAACACCGGCTTTAGACAACTAACCGGCGATGGAGGGTATGTAACAGGGCAGGTGCTTATGGTGACCTTGAGAGACGGCGACCAAAGCGTGATGAGTATATTCAGCCAGTAGGTAAAAACGATGCGATGGAAAGTTAAAAAAGACAAAGGTTTTACGCTTATCGAGGTAATCGTTGTCCTGATTTTACTGGGCGTTGTTGCGGCGGGCTTGAGCGGCGCGATTATTTTCGGCGCGCAGCATTTTGTTTTCGCACGCGAGGCCAATGAGTTGTCGCAAAAAGCGCAGATTGCTTTGGCGCGCATGAAAAGAGAAATGGTGGACGTAAAAAGTATCGCCACGGCCAATGCCACCACCTTAAGATATACACTGGACACGGGTGATGTCTATGAGATGCAATTATCAGGCACGGCAATAAATATTCAGGGGATAAATCCATCTATTGCCGCGCAGCCGCTGATTGACGGACTGGCGGTGAATAATGGAGGCGAATCTTTTCTCGTTTACACAAAACCAGACGGCAGCGCCTGGACAACAGGCGATTCGATAAATGACCTGGCGCAAATTCAGGCAATAATCGTTCTTGCCTTTCCGGGGCAGCCGAATTTGACTTTTCAGACAACAATCAATCCGCGCCGGACGGCGATTCCCAACGTGCCGAGATTGAACTGATAAGAGATAATGACATGAAATTAATGATAAATAGCATTAAAAAAAGCCAGGCTGGCGCCACCTTGATAGTTATTATTATTACAATGATTGTCCTGGCGGTTATTGGTATCGCAATATATTCGCTTACTTATACGGCATCTCTAAATCAGGTTGTCGCGCAAAGAGCGGCCAAAGCTTTTTATATAGCCGAATCCTGCGTGCGTGTGGCGGCCAGTGAATATAAGGCATCCGCCAACAAGAATTCTACGCTCATTAGCTTGCACAATCAGACTTTCCCCATGCCGAACAATCAGGGTAGCTGTTCAGTCGAAATTTATCCTTATTGGTTGTATGCAACAACTGCTTACAATGCCGGAGTCAGTCCCATCACTATTTATTTGCCCGGCTCTCTTCCCAGGGTTGATGAACAAAGTAATGAGGCGTTAGCTTTTTATGCGGGAGGGCTGCTTAAAATCAAAAAGACAGGCAGCACCACAAATTACGCGCCCGCGGTTTTTTCAGCCGCGAGTGCGGGAACCTTTAATGCAGTTAACGGAATGCCGGTGACGTTTACTCTAAGTTCGCCTTTTTCCGTGGCCATTGCCGCAGGTGATTTATTTTATCTTGGTTATAATTACACGTCCAGCGCGCCCGCTCCGAACGCCGGAGGAAATTTGATTTTGAACATACCAGTGGGCGATACCAATAATGATACGGCAAAAATATTTCCTTCCAGTAAGGGTAGTATCTTTGTCGAAGCGGGGGGTGCAATTTCTCAGTATTCATACGATGAGCGGATAATAAATCCCGGTACATCAGTTACGCTTACTAATATTCAGGCGATAGCCGGGGCTCCTGCGCCTATATGGCCGGTGACTATCAGTGCAGTGTCTCCCGGAACGCCCATTTATATGGGTAAAAGTATCGGATTTCGGTCAACATCGCAGTATGGCGACTGAACAGCGCAATAAAAAGAGGTAGAAAAATGAAAAGAAAAATCGTTTTATTGGCCATCGTAATTTTTGTCGCGGCACCGGCCATAATCTGGGCTGCTCAAAAAACCCTTACCACATACAC
>DSAV01000286.1 GCA_011046295.1 Deltaproteobacteria bacterium
CTAAATCAACACGCGATAATCACATATAATATTATTTCACCTGTCTTTGCTGCGCATCATTGCAGCTAACCACACTTAGAATAAGTTTTATATCTTTTTTATTAAATATATACTCAAAACTTCCATAAGTTGAGCATATACCCATGTTCTTGTCTCCCGGGCAGCCATTGCCGCGGCGCCCGGCGTTGCTGAAGTAAATACTTGCTTGCTAAAACAAAGTATGCGCCTTATCGCGCATAAAAAAATTTTCCACTGAAGGTGCTAATTCACTTTATCATGTACCAAATTCGCGCGACAATTTCCCTGAAAACGATAGATGTTTTATGCAAAGATTCTGTCTGTGGAAAATATCTAATGACCGGGCTTCTCATGGGAGAAGAATATAAATAATTGGCCGGCGCAGGAAAAACATTTTTAAAATATTTCTTAAATTCCTTCTCGCTTCTTTTCATGTGATACGCGGAGGTGATCAGTATTATGTTCATGCTTTTATTATCGAACATCTTGCTTACTTCGATCGCGCTTTGCCATGTATTAGCCGAAATGGCATCAATCTTGATTTTATTTTTGGGAACACCGAAAGAAGCGGCCAGTTGCGCCATCATTTCCGCCTCGGGAATGTTGCCGGGGCCTTTTCCCGAACACACAAAATACTTGGCAGGTTTGTTATGATAATAATCAACAGCATACGTCAAACGGGCAACAGTAAAAAGCGAAGGAAAAGTCCCGCCGATGTAATTTATGTCATACGCGCCGCCGCCCAGGACAACGATAGCATCATGTTTATTATCTGCGACAACCGATTGGCCAATGTAGTCTTTTTCGAGATACCGGCACAGATGATTGGCAATTGGAAAGACGCTTGCTCCGTAAAACAGAATAATCACCAATAATAATATCAGCACCCCGGTTTTTTTCTTGCCTGCCTCCCAAAGGAAAATAAGCGAAAAAACCAACAATATGAAAATAATAAAAACAGGGTCGGCAAACCCTTTCAACACATCATATACGGTTTCCATCAATTAATCACCAATCAAAGTATCGCCACTTCATTTCCCCCTCTCAATTAGCTAAAAGGCAAATGCAAAATTTTAAAATATTAATATATTTTAAAAGTGCCGTCCATTAATTCCTTAATTTTCTGTTACAGTTGGTTCTTAATATGCATGCATAGTAACTGAAAGTATATCCTTGCTCTTTTTCTTCTGTGTCCGGCCAGTCCCGCCGTGACAATGACGGATGTAATATTCAAGAAAAAACTAAACAGAAGCCGCAAAAAAATAACTGCGCGCAGCATCAAATAACGTGGACGATTATACCATTTCTGCAAAAACTGATAGCGTGAACGGTAGAACTCGATACGCGAACGCGCATCGTGACTGATGCTCTGCCCCTGCAGGTGATAAATAAAGGCATTCGGCAAGTGATAAACTTGCCATCCTTTTTGCCGCAAAGCATAGGCCAGATCCGTTTCTTCAAAAAAGAAAAAATATCTTTCATCAAATCCCGATACTTCATCCAGAGCCCGTTTGCGAATGAGCATGCAAGCTCCTATTGCGGAATCCACTTCCAGCGGTTCTTTATGCTCATAACGCTTACTGGGATATTTACGCGGGAAAAGATATTCCAAAAGAGATATATTTGTCGCCAGCGTCAATAGCGTGGGAAAAGCAGCCACGGAATTTTGTTTGCTTCCGTCAGCGTTCAGAAGCTGGCCGCAAGTGATTGCCACCCGCGGGCGCGCTTCGGCAAATAACCAGAGCTTGTTTACTGCGCCATCGGTGAGCAGGGCATCGGTGTTGAGCAGCAGGGCGTATTTTCCTTTCATTACCGCGAAAGCCTGATTGTTGGCCGCGCCGAAACCGCGATTTGTTGTATTTTGAATGGTTATAACATGGGGAAATTTGCGCGTCAGCATTTCCACAGAACCGTCGGAAGAGGCGTTATCCACAACAATCACTTCATAATCGCAGAAATTGATTGTTTTATAAACAGACAAAAGGCACTTTTCCAAAAGCTCTTTTGTATTCCAGTTGACGATAATGACGGATATATCCATGCTCTTTGCAAGTTTAAACTAATACTTCTCTTTATTGTTACCGCAGGTCATTCTTCCCAGCTCGCTCAGCTTGGCATATTTAAAAAATTTGTTTACCGCGTCGGTCACTGCCAGCGTCAAGCCCTGGCTTCCGTCCAAAAAACCGCCGCGAAAAAAATAATCCTGCAAAAAAGTAAATAAAGCGCGCAGGAAAGCTCCCTGCGGTGTTGAACGTTTCCCTTCTTTAAAAGACTCAAGCGCGCCAAGCGTCGAATATCTGTTAATTTTATGCAAAATCTTGCCCAAATCACTTTCCGTGAAATGTTCTATAGGCACATTAAGATGTTCTATAAGGCCATTAACTTCTATCGATTCATGAACGGAGGCCATGGTCATTTTCCCACTTCCTTTTTGGAACAAACGTAAAATTCTGTCCGGCCACCAACCTGCATGTTTTATCCAACGACCCTGGAAAAAATTTTTTCTGGGAAAAGAATACCCCGCCGCGCCTGTTCCCTCGTCCGTCAAAATTGCTTTAATTACTTCTGCTGTTTCCCGAGGAATACGCTCGTCGGCGTCCAGTATCAAAATCCAAGGCTGGACACATCTGTCTATAGCCAGTTGTTTCTGTGGACCGAAACCGTGCCAATCTTCCCGGTGAGTTTCACAACCAAACCCAGCGGCAATTTCCAGTGTTTTATCCATGCTGCCGGAATCGACAACCACTGCCTGCGCGGCAAAGTCCACGCTTCGCAGGCACGCGGCAATGTTTTCTTCTTCATTCTTTGTGATAATCGCTACCGATAAAGGAAACTTTTCCATAAAATTTGTCTTTACTGTCTGTAGCTTTTTACGCATTCAAGTCCCAGATCGCACAATAAGGTGTTCATAGGCCTTTTGCCGCTGCCAAAATCAATCACAGGTTCCCTCATGCCATTTATTATCTCTCATGTTTTAGCTCTAAAACACATATTATTCTATTCAACAAGCTTTTCTTTCCCGCTTTTTGTCGGCCCGGACAAATAGTTGTTGTTGCGACAACGCTATATCCTTTATCGGCGCCGGCGCAATCCTATAATTATCTTGTTCTGCTGAAACGATCCGTTTGCATAAACTCCTGTTGCCTCATAAATAAATGTTACCGAAGGAATAGCATTTTAAGGAAACGTTGCCTCATAAAAGATGTTACCGAAGCCGGGTGATCTTTTTGAGCTTCATTTCTATGATGTTTCTTAA
>DSAV01000195.1 GCA_011046295.1 Deltaproteobacteria bacterium
GATGAACACAGAGAAAGAGTTCTAAAACTTCTTTCCAGAATTAAATTGTTTAACGACAGAAATAACGTGCTGCGCAATAAACTTAAGTCTAAATCCATACGCGTTAAACAGCGCGAAACATTAAGCGCCGAACTGGAAAAAAATACCAGGTTTATTATTACTCTCTGCCGGAAAATCAGATTCAGCAAAAAACAGATTAACCGTTTTATCACCCGCTTGCGCTATTACAATGAAGAAATTGAAAGAGCAGAAAAAGTCATTTCCCAGTACAAAAAGGAAACCAAATTAAACATGGCTCAGCTGGAAAAGGCATGGGCAAAAATGAAAAAGTCTCAGGCTAATGAGAAAAAAGTGGCCAGAGAAAATCGGGTTTCTGTTGATTTACTCAAAAGAAGCAAATTGGCGATAGACGAAGCGCATAAAAGAATAAAGCATGTTGTCAAGGAATCAGGGATACCCGCGAATACATTAAAAACCATCGTAAGATCAATTGAAGACGGCGAGCGCAAAGCGGAGATCGCGCAAAGAAAACTTGTCGAGGCCAATTTGCGACTGGTTGTAAGCATTGCCAAAAAATACACAAACCGCGGGCTGCAATTTCTGGATTTAATTCAGGAAGGAAATATCGGCTTAATGAAAGCAGTGGATAAGTTCGAGTATCAGCGAGGTTATAAATTTTCCACATACGCGACATGGTGGATCAGGCAGGCAATCACCCGTGCGATCGCCGATCAGGCGCGGACAATCAGAATTCCCGTGCATATGATTGAAACCATTAATAAGCTGATTCGGACTTCCCGTTATCTTGTCCAGGAACTGGGACGCGAACCGACTCCCGAAGAAATCGCCAATAAAATGGAATACCCTTTGGAAAAAGTAAGAAAAGTTCTTAAAATAGCCAAGGAACCTATTTCCCTGGAAACCCCTATTGGCGAAGAAGAAGACAGCCATTTAGGAGATTTTATCGAAGACAAAAAAATCATGTCCCCTTCGGAAGCGACAATCAGCATGGATCTGGCGGACCAGACAAAGAAAATATTATCCACGCTGACGCCGCGCGAGGAAAAGGTATTGCGGATGCGTTTTGGCATCAGCGACAGATTGAGTTCTTTGTCGGAAAATTCATCGGCCCTTACCAATCTTATAGAAAGCTTAGTTGAAGACACTGAAGCTAAAGAAACACCCGCTCCCAAAAAAACCAAGAATAAGGCGCGGAAGCGACAGGGAAAATAGTATTGACAATATAGATATTTATGTATATCAAGGCAAGCCTTAAGAAACGGCTGGTATGCAAAAGGGCCCATAGCTCAATTGGTAGAGCCACCGGCTCATAACCGGTAGGTCCCTGGTTCGATCCCAGGTGGGCCCACCATCCATATCCGGAAAGAACAGACAATGATCGCACAAGTATTTCTAATGAATAAAGGAGAAAAAAGATCACCATATTTTGCTTCTAACGCCGTGAAGCAACAAACAAGCGCATCAATTCACGGCACGGCCAATATGGCAAATAAGCCAATTTTTTAATGCACCCCCAAAAGGTGCATTTTTTTTATTCCGCAAAAGAAAGGGAAAATAAATTGAACGAGGATTTATTATTATTAATCGAGCTTCAGGAGTGTGATTCAAAATTAATGGCCTTTTCGACACGCAAAAAAACGCTGCCGGAAAAAATAGACAAGCTGGATAAAGATTTCGCTGCCTATAAAGAGAGCATGGAACAAAACAAAAAAAAGCACGAGGAACTCAAAAACGCCCATGCCGACAGGGAAAAAGATATTAAGAAAATTAATGAGAATATTGTCAAAGCCAAGGGAAGGCTTCTGGAGGTTAAAAACAACAAAGAATATCAGGCTATTCTTAAGGAAATCGAAGTTGCCGAAGCTTCCTGTGGCGACATAGAAACACAAATAATTTCTCTACTCGACGAAATGGACAATATTTCCGTATTGGCAAATAAAGACGATGAAATTTTATCTCAGCATAAGCAAAAGCATGAAGATGAAAGAAAAATACTGGAGGCGGATATAAATTCATTAGACACGGATTTTTCTCAATGGGAACAAAAAAGAAACGAAATAAAAAATAAAATAAACGGCGGGCTTCTGGAAAAATATGAAAGAATTAAAAACAGAAATGGCGGCATCGGTGTTGTTTCGGTCTGGAAGGCTGTATGCAACGGATGTCACATGAATATTCCACCGCAACTATATAACGAATTACAGAAGTCACCGGAGCTTATGATCTGCCCCAACTGCAATAGAATAATTTATTACCAGAACAAAGATAACGCGGCTTCATAAAGATGGAAAAGAAAACATATAAGCTTTACAGTGACGGGGCTTGCCGTGGCAATCCAGGAATCGGCGGCGCGGGCGCCGTGATTACCGACGCGAATGAAAACATTCTTTGGGAATACAAGCAATATCTTGGGCATTGCACTAATAACATCGCTGAATACAAGGCGCTTATTCTGGGCTTAAAAGGCGCACTACAAAACGGATATGAAAACCTGGAAGTGCACCTGGATTCGGAACTATTAGCGCGCCAGATTAACGGCGCTTATAAAGTAAAAAATGAAAACTTAAAAGATTTGATGCGTGAAATACGCTCGCTGCTCTCGGCTTTTGAATCAGTCAAAGTTGCGCATGTAGCCCGTTGCCATAACGCGCAGGCTGATAAGCTGGCAAATCTGGCGATTGACGAACAATAAAAATATTTTTGACCTCAGAAGAGTAAACCGCTTCTTCCAAAAATCATTCACTATCTGCGCAAAATGTGTTCTTAATTACTTGATTAAAATGGGAATTATCTGTTGTCTTTCCGGAGGTTTGTCTTTTTCGTGGGGCCGGACATACTCAAAATTAATACTGGTCTCTCCCGCTTTAAGCGCTTTAAAAGTCCACATCTGCTTTCCATCCGCGCCCAAGCGCCTGGTTTTGTAGGGTATGTATTCTGAATTAACCAGTTGGAGCATCGTTTCATCTAAAGTTGCCATTTTCCACTGGTAACCAGTGGACATGTTGGCGCGTAAAGTGATGGTAAAGCTATCGCCGCTTCTCACCGTCATTGGCTTTTGCTGTTTTGCCTCATTGGCAAAACAAAAAGATGCCAGAGCAATCAGCACAATATTCAGGATAACTGTTTTCTTCATGGGCATTCCTATACACTATATGCTCGCTTAAGTAAATTATTAATTCTTGTACCTAAAAAATTAAACCAGAAATAACAATATGGCAAGTTTGCAGCTCCTTGCCTGATATAGTATAAATA
>DSAV01000231.1 GCA_011046295.1 Deltaproteobacteria bacterium
CTTAGCCTGGGGACTCATATAAAAACCTCCGTTTCCGATTCTCTTCTCGGTAACATCGGTTTTTGAGGCAACGAACCTCTTTTATCAACCCCTTCGGTAACATTTTATTTGAGGCAATTCGAAAATTCCTTTCTTCTTGTGTCAGTTTCACTTTAGTTGTATATTTTCTGTGAATAAGGCATCGGGGGTCATTGCTGATTTTAAACCCTAAACCATGGAGCAAAAGATGAGCATCTCCACAGCATTGCAAAACACGCAAAAAATCAAGGAACCTAAAAATCTCTCCGCGCGGATAACCTGGCTGAGAAACTACTATTTCCAAGGGACAAAACGCGCCTGGAATAACGAATTTACCGCCTGGACGACCGGCACACCGTGGGATGTGCAATTCGACGAAATGACTTTCTACATTGTGCCGGAAACTTATCCGTTTTTGCAGCCCTTCCGCATTTCGATGCAACAAAGCGCGCAGCCCGTACGGCTTGACCCGGATTTCTGGTCATGGAGCCTGACTGAGCGCAAAGCCTGGTTTGTAAAAGAAGTTATGGTAAACTACGTTCCGCAGGAAATTTTGCCGGGAGATCTCATCGCCGGCGCGCGTTTCAATATCCAGACATCGATGTGCTGGACAAAATCAGAGACAAAAGAAAGAGACAAACTGATTTACGGAAAATCCGGCGCGCGCGCGAAGATGAAATGGTTTCATGATCACGGCTACGGCAACGCTGGCGCGACCAGCGGGCATCTTATTCCCGGATATGAAAGAGCGCTTCAGATTGGATGGAGAGGGATTTATCAGGATCTGGAGGAAAAATACATCGCCCTGCCGCAAAAAGAAAAGAAAGGAAAAAAAGGAGCGCAGTTGCGCGCCATGATGACGGCCGCGCAGATGCCGCGGGAGCTGGGGGAAAAATACGCGGCGCTTTGTGTGAAACTCGCCATGGCAGAAAAAGATAAAACACGCCAGAAAGAGCTTGAGCAGATGGAAAAAAATCTGCGCAAAATTCCCTGGGAACCGGCGCAAACATTCTGGGAGGCGCTGCAGGCGCTCTGGCTGACGCACATGCTCGTGATGAGCGACGAGAACTATCCCGGGCCGGGCGTGTCCTTCGGCAGAATAGACCAGTATCTTCTTCCCTACTGGGAACATTCACTGAAAAACGGCATGGACAGAGAATTTGGCAGGGAACTGCTCAAATGTTTCTGGATTCACGCCAACACCGTCTACGACGCCATGATCCGCATCGGCAATCAGGGAATCACTTCCGGCTACGGCCAGCTTATCACTCTCTCCGGCATGGGGCCCGACGGCCGGGACATGACCAACGATCTGACTTGCGCCATGCTTGAAGTAATCGATGAAATGACACCCATCCTGGAGCCGAAACCCAACGTGCGCCTGCACCGGAGCTCTCCTGATGAACTGCTGGACAAAATAGTGGAGATGATTTCGGTGAGCCAGGGCGCGCCCTTTTTGCTCAACTTTGATGAACGTTCCATGGCTGGTATGCTGCGCGAAGCCAAAAAGGCCGGCGTGACTCATCTGATAAATGAATCCACTGTGCACGATTACGCGCCGGTCGGCTGCCTGGAAAACACGATGCAGGGAAACGACCGCTCCGGCACGGTGGATAATAATCTCAATCTGCTCAAAGCCGTGGAGCTTGCCCTGAACGACGGCAGGGATTTTCATGTGTTTGTCGATCCGATCACCGGCATGAAAGAAAAAATCAGGCAGGACGGGCCCAAAACCGGCAAGCCGGAAAATTTTGGCACCTGGGATGACTTTTGGGCGGCCTACACAGAGCAGACGAGATACATCGTGAAAAAATGCGTGGATTTATATGAACAGACAGAATCCATCCGCGCGCGTTTCTGCCCCACGCCTTATCTTTCGTGTCTGGTTAAAGGCTGCGCCGAAAAAGCCCTGGACATTACCGAAGGCGGCGCGGAACTTTCTTTCACCACGTTGGAAGCGATAGCCTACGCCACAACCGTGGATTCCCTGCTCGCCGTAAAGTATCTGGTATTCGATACAAAAGAATGCACCATGCCCGAACTTACCGGAGCGCTAAAAGACAACTGGGAAGGCCATGAAAAACTGCAGGCCAAAGCGCGTTTCAAGGCGCCCAAATACGGCCGGGATGATGACGAGGCGGACATGCTGGCTAAAAAAGTAATGGATTTATGGTGTGAAGAGACCTGGAAATACAAAACCATTTCCACGCAGCGTCAATTCCGCCCGGGGATGCTCAGCTGGAATTACTGGGTGGGCGACGGTTTTATTCTGCCGGCAAGTCCCGACGGCCGCCCGAAGGGCAGATTCTTATCCAACGCCATCTGCCCTTCCAACGGAGCGGATATAAACGGCCCCACCGCCAATGTAAATTCCGTCGGCAAAGTACTGGGCGGCAAAGACGCAAATGGCCGGGGAGACTTTCGGGAATATCTAAATTGTCTGCCCAACGGCGCGAGCCATACTATTACCATCAATCCGTCGCTTTTAAAAAATCCTGAGCATCAAGCCAAATTCAAGGCCTTTTTGCTGGGTTATGTGGAAAACGGCGGCAGCGCGCTGCAGATCAACATGCTGGATGCCGATATGCTGCGTGACGCGCAGAGAAGGCCGGAAGAGTATCGTTCCCTGCTCGTGCGCATCACCGGTTACAATGCCTACTTCACGAGCATCGGCCGCGAATTGCAGGATGAGGTAATCGCGCGCATCAGCCACGCCTCAATTTAGATTTGCCTTATGCACAAGACAGCAGATAACCATCAGGGAACTATTCTACGCATTCAGCGCATGTCCACCGAGGACGGCCCAGGCATTCGCAGCACCATTTTTTTCAAAGGCTGCCCTCTTTCGTGCGTCTGGTGCCACAACCCGGAAAGCATCGCGCGCGAACGGCAGCTTCACTGGACAAAAATCAAATGCCTCGGCTGCCTAAGCTGTGTTGACGCCTGCCCGAAAAACGCGCTGCAAATGACCACCGCCGGAATGAATATCGACCGGTCAAAATGCGATGTCTGCGAAACGTGCGTAAGTGCGTGCCCCTCCACGGCCATGGATGTATACGGAGAATACCGCGACGCGCAGAACCTGGCCGCGGAAGCGCTCAAAGACAGGGTGTATTTTGAAAAATCAGGCGGCGGCGTCACGTTGTCCGGTGGCGAGCCCACACTTCAGGCGCAATTTTGCCGCGAACTTCTCGCGCTTTTAAAATC
>DSAV01000122.1 GCA_011046295.1 Deltaproteobacteria bacterium
AATGCAGATTGTCCAGTGATTTTTTCCCGGAATCAAAACACTTTCGATGAAGGATCCGTCTTCGAGGCGCAGCAGCGCTTTTTTGGTAGTATCCTGAGAAGTTTGAATTTTCACGATTCGCGGAAGGCTAATGCGCGAGATTTGGCTGAGTTTATCGCGGAAATCGCGCGAGAGAGTGGTCATCTCATCAAAAGACGATACGTTCTTCTGGTGCAGCCATTTCATGACCTGGCGCGCGCGATATTTTTCCTTGCCCAGGGATGAAATAAAATCTTCCATTTCCTCCAGCGTAAAATCGGGCAGATTGGGCACGGAATTTTCTGCGCTTTTAACCATGAAGCATTTTCTGCAGGTTTTGGGCAATGGCGTCGATGAAGCCCTGCGTGTTAACTTTTTTGTTGGAAGATTTCTTTTCCGCCAAAGCGAGTAAGTCGCCGGTCATCGTTCCACCTTCCACGGTGGCGATGGCCGCCTTTTCAAGTTTATCGGCAAAATTTATTACATCCGGCGTTTTGTCAAGTTCTCCGCGTTTGCGCAGACCGCCGGACCAGGCAAAAATCAGCGCCATGGAATTGCTGGATGTGTCCTCGCCGTTTAGGTGTTTGTAGTAATGCTTTTGTACCGTGCCGTGCGCCGCTTCATATTCGTACCAGCCATTGGGTGAAACAAGGACTGATGTCATCATCGCCAGCGAGCCACAGGCGGAGGCGATCATATCTGATAACACATCTCCATCATAATTTTTCAGCGCCCAGAGCATGCCGCCTTCGCTTTTCATGATGCGTGCGACGGCATCGTCAATAAGAGTGAAGAAATATTCAATTCCCGCTTTTTTGAATTTATCTTTCCAGTTCTTTTCAAATTCGACATCAAATATTTCGCGGAAACCCGCGTCATAAATCTTGGAAATAGTGTCTTTAGTGGAAAACCATAAATCAATTTTTTCGCTAAGCGCGTAGGTAAAGCAGGCGCGGGCGAAACTTACAATAGACTCCTCCAGGTTATGGTTTACCTGAACGATGCCTTTTGAGGGAAAATCAAATACAGGGATACTATTTGCGTGGCCGTCACTGGGCGTAAAAACAATTTCCAGTTTTCCCGCGGCGGGAATCCGCATCTCGAAATTGCTGTAAACATCGCCGTAGGCGTGACGGCCGATGGTTATTGGTTTTTTCCAGGAAGACACGGCCGGACTGATGTTCGATACGAAAATCGGTTTTCTGAAAACCGTGCCGTCAAGCATGGCGCGAATCGTGCCGTTGGGGCTTTTCCATGCCTTTTTTAATTTGTATTCTTCCACGCGGTCTTCGTTGGGCGTGATAGTGGCGCATTTGATGCCGACGCCGTATTTCTGAATGGCGCGCGCCGCGTCTATGGTTACCTGGTCATCAGTATCATCACGGTGTTTGACGTGCAGGTCATAGTAATCGATATCCATTTCCAGATAGGGAAAAAGAAGTTTTTCCTTGATCATCTGCCACATAACGCGGGTCATTTCGTCTCCGTCCATTTCGACAAGTGTAGTTTTAACTTTAATTTTTTTTGCCATACGTAAAGCTGCTCCGTGTTTATAATTATTTATTGCTTGGTATCGCGAAGATTCAGCGCGCCGCCGGCCAGAATTATTTTCCTTTGCCTGGCCGATAAGGCGCATGACGTGTAAAAAGATGTTGCTTTGGCTTTGTTTTGAATCAAAATATCGCCGCCTGATGAGATTATCCCGCGGATGCCGGCAATAATAAGCTGATCTCCCTGTTCGATTTGGTCGTAATCGGTCTCGATGCAAAAAGTAAGCGGCAGAATGCCAAAGTTTACCAGATTGGCGGCGTGTATTCTTTCGAATGATTTGGCAATGACGGCGCGCACGCCCAGATACATGGGGCAGATAGCGGCATGTTCGCGCGAAGAGCCCTGACCATAGGACAAACCGGCCACGATAATATTTTGTCGGCCTGATTCTTTAATCCGGCTTGCGCGAGTGGCAAAAGTCGCATCCAAATTTTCAAAGACAAACTTAGAATATTTCGGAATGTTGGAGCGGTATTTCATGCGCGCCCCCGCGGGAATAATGTGGTCGGTGGTTATTTTGTCGCCGACTTTTATCGACACCTCCGCCTCGATGTTTTCCGGAAGCGGCGAATTCACCGGCGGTTCTCCTATGTTGGGGCCGCGGTAAATTTTTACCGCTTTCCCGCTTTTTTTCGGATGTTCGATGAGCGAGTCATCGACAAGAAAAGTTTTGGGTATTTTTACCTGGGGGTAAGGGTTTTTCAATTCGCGCGGGTCAATGAATTTCCCCGTCAGCGCCGCGGCAGCGGCCGTTTCCGGGCTTACCAGGTAAACATCCGCGTCCATTGTTCCGGAACGCCCCGGAAAATTGCGGTTGGATGTCCGCAGGGAGACGCCGCCTGATTGCGGGCTCTGGCTGTTGCCGATGCAGAAGCCGCAGGCGTTTTCCATCAGCCTGGCACCGGAAGAAATAAGCATTGCCAAATAGCCTTCTTTAGCCAGGTTTTCCAAAACCTGTTTCGAACCGGGCGCCAGAATGAAACTGACGTTAGGGTAAGCGACTTTGCCTTTGAGAATTCTGGCCACGGTAACCAGGTCTTTATAGGAAGAATTGGTGCAGCTTCCCAGACATACCTGGTTAACGGGTATCTTTTTCATGCTTTTCACCGTGGCGATATTGTCCGGGCTGTGCGGTCTTGCCGTAAGCGGCACGATTTTGGATAAATCGATATCGACGACTTTGGCGTAAGCCGCGTCTTTGTCCGCTTCTAATTTCACAAAATCTTTTTTTCTTTTTTGCGATGCCAGAAACTTCAATGTTTCCCCGTCACTGGGGAAAACAGAAGTCGTCACGCCGCATTCCGCGCCCATGTTGGCGATAGTGGCGCGCTCGGGCACGCTCAATGTTTTCAATCCATCTCCGCCGTATTCGAAAACAGTGCCCACGTTTCCCTTGGTGGTAAAAATTTGCAGAATCCTGAGGATGATATCCTTGGCGGACACCCATGGTCTGAGTCGACCGGTGAGATTTATTTTAATCACTTTCGGGCAGGTAAGATAAAAAGGTTTTCCGGCCATGGCCAGCGCGACATCCAGGCCACCGGCGCCGATGGCGAACATGCCCAACGCCCCGCCGGTGGGCGTGTGACTGTCCGAGCCAATGAGAGTTTTTCCCGGCGCGCCGAATCTTTCCAGATGCACCTGATGACA
>DSAV01000033.1 GCA_011046295.1 Deltaproteobacteria bacterium
GGATAACATCGCAATCCACATAAATCGTCTTTTCACCAAAAGAATTGAGGTCGCAGACAGCGCGCAATGACCTGCCGATCAATCTTTGAATTTCGTGCGTGCGCCCGCCAATTTTCCCCCGCGTCGATTCCCTGGCCGTTCTGGTATGCGTGGAAGCCGGAAGCATCGAATATTCCGCCGTGACCCAGCCTCGGCCAGTGTTTTTCAAAAAAGGCGCTGGTTTGTCCTCCAATGTAGCCGCGCATATAACTTTTGTGTTGCCAAATTCCACCAACGCCGAGCCGGCGGTGGTTTTGAGAAAATTATTAGTAATATTTATGGGCCTTAGCTCATTATGTTTTCTTCCCGCGCTTCGCTGCAACATTATATCACCTGTAAAACGATTTTATACTTTTGGCCAGTGCCTGAGCTATTTCTTTTTGCGTCTTTTGGGATAATATTTTTTTTCTGTCATCGGAATTAGAGGCAAAGCCGATTTCCACGGTTAAAGCCGGCACGGACAATCCTTCCATCTGAGGAGTATCCGCTTCACGCAAACCTCTTCCTTTACGCTCGAATATTGAATCCAGATTTCTCTGGATAAGCTGAGACATGCGGACGCTTTTGTTGATTCGATTAATTCTTTCATTGCTCAAATTTTTAATTTCTTTTTTTCCGCCTACCGTGTCTTTACCAAAGCCGGGATAATAGAGCTCAAAACCTGAAGCATACTTCCCAAACCCTTTGTTAATATGAATACTGATAAAAAAATCCGGCTTGTTATCCCGCACGATTTGAGTTAACTTTTCCGCGGAGATATCAGTATCGGAATCACGGGTTAATATGACTTTTATGTTGCTTTCTCGCGATAGTTCCTTTTGCAGCTCACGGGCGATTGCCAAGGTTATATCTTTTTCATTAATTTTATCTGTTATCTTAACACCAGTATCAGTTCCGCCATGCGCGGGGTCAATAATTATCGTATAAACATTTGCCGCCGCGAACAGGCTAATTGCTCCGCAGAAAAATGACACACCAATTAAAGCACTGATTAATAATATTTTTTTAATATTTTTCAACATTTCTTTCCTCAATTTGTTTGCGCTGCTTATAGCAGACTAAAGTATTTTGTCAATAAGCAAAGCAACTGTCTATGGCCCGTCATATTATTGACGCAATCGCGCAACTGATTTTACGAAGCTAATCTGCTTAATAGCCGACATTATCTGATTGAGCTGATGGAGATCACTCACATCAATGATAAAATTGCAGGTAGCTAGCATATGCGTGGTTTCTATCTGAGCGTAACTAATGTTAATATCAAACGAAGAAATAACCGAACTAACTTCTGTTAAAACACCTTTTCTGTCTTCACAAACAACTCTTATATGCACGGGATAAGCTGTTTTCTGGCTAATATTCCACTTAACCTCCACGATTCTTTCCTTGTCCAATTTTTTCAGATGGGAACAGTTAACTGTGTGTACCGTAATGCCTCTGCCTCTTGAAATATAACCGGAAATACCTTCCCCTGGAATCGGGTTACAGCACTTGGCAAATTTTACCATTACATTGTCTATGCCGGTAAGCGATACTCCGATTGACGGGGATACGATTTTTTTCTTTTTTTCCTTTTCATCAATTTGTGCCGCATCAATTATCTCTTCCTTCACCAGAAAATGGTTAACAACCTGGCGCGGCGAAACGCGCCCAAAACCGATTTGAGAAATCAGATCATCCAGCGTGTTAACCGAATATTCCGAAAATACCTTTTTGATTTCATCTGATTTAATATAAGTGCTCAATTTTAAGTTATGCCTTTTAAATTCTTTTTCCAGTAAATCCCGGCCAAGAGCGATACTGCTCTTTTTATCTTCAGCATTAATCCAGTTTCTGATTTTGGAAATAGCACGCGTGGTCACAACATATTTGAGCCAATCTTTGCTGGGATTATGGCCGGCTTGTGTTATTATTTCCACCCGGTCGCCGTTTTGCAGCTTATACTTTAGAGGAACAATATTGCGGTTGACTTTGGCGCCGATACACTGATTACCGACATCAGTATGAATGCTGTAAGCGAAATCAACAGGAGTGGCTCCCTTAGGAAATGATTTTACATCACCGTGAGGAGTAAAAACGTAAACCTCTTCCGGAAAAAGCGCTAATCTCAAATCGGACATGAATTCCTTGGGATTTTCTATTTCCTGCTGAATTTCCAGTATTTCCCTTAGTTTTTTTATCTGGTTTTCTTCTTCATCTTTGTATGCTCGTCCTTCCTTGTAGCGCCAGTGAGCGGCAATACCTTTTTCCGCCCATTCATGCATTGCTCTGGTTCGTATTTGAATTTCCAGCCTTTCTCCGTAAGGACCGATGACGGTAGTATGTAACGACTGGTAATTATTGGCTTTTGGCATGGCAATATAATCTTTAAATCTGCCGGGAACCGGTTTCCACAGAGAATGAACGACACTAAGCGTTTCATAGCATCCTTTTTCCTGATCCGAATCAAGGATAACGCGGAAAGCGATTAAATCATAAACCTCGTCAAAATTAAGATGCTGCTCGTGCATTTTTTTATAAATTCCATAAAGATGCTTTGCCCGGCCTTCAACATCTCCCTCAATCTTGAACTTTTTCAATTCTTCAGAAATTAGTTTTTTTACCTCTTCCGTGTAACGGTGGCGCGACTCATTCGATTGAACAACGCGCATGGATAATTCGTTATAAGCTTCGGGGGAAAGATACTGGAACGACAAATCTTCTAACTCTGTTTTAATCCAGTTTATTCCGAGGCGGTTGGCAAGAGGCGCGTAAACATCTATTGTCTCCCGCGCGATGTAAACTTTTTTTTCGGCAGGCTGGTACTGCAGCGTTCTCATGTTGTGAATACGGTCAGCCAGCCTAACCAGCAAAATACGAATATCCGAGGACATGGCAAGAATCATCTTACGGAAATTTTCCGCCTGCCGTTCTTCCTGTGAGCGGAAGGAAATCAGACTGAGTTTGGTGAGCCCGCTTACCAGGAAAGCAACATCCTTGCCGAATTCCTCTTCAACCTGCTCGACTGTGCTTAATGTGTCTTCAACCGTATCGTGCAATAAACCGCTGATTATCGTGGCCGCGTCCATTTTCATATCAGCCAGAATACCCGCGACTTCCATCGGATGGGTAAGGTAAGGTTCTCCTGATAGACGCACCTGTCCCTGATGCAC
>DSAV01000275.1 GCA_011046295.1 Deltaproteobacteria bacterium
CATTTGGGGAGTTTTAATGTTCGGCCTTGCAGTTGTTCCCGCCGTCGGCTGTTCATTAATCTGGTTACCCGCGGCTCTAATAATGCTATTTCAGGGATATATCTGGCAGGGCATTGTTATTATTGCTTTCGGCGCGATAGTCATCGGCGGCGTGGATACCCTGCTGCGGCCGATACTTGTAGGGCATGGCCTTCAAATGCATCCTCTTTTAATTTTCCTTTCCACGCTGGGAGGACTGGCTGTTTTCGGCATCTCCGGTTTTGTTCTGGGGCCGGTTATCGCCTCTCTCTTTCTGGCCAGCTGGAGATTATTTTTAGAACTACATAAAAAAGAAGAGATTGAAACATAGATATGGTTTGGAAAATTTTTCAGCCGCCGGTTTTTATAGAAAACCGCCATAGCGCGTTTCGGTGTTCTGCTTTCGCGTAGTTAATGCCGATGCGGGGGCTGGCTAAAATTGATTTAGCGTTGATTTTTTTGAAATCCTCCACCCACAATTTACTACCACTGGTCACATCCCAGCCATTCAAGGATTTATCTATTCCCAGCGCCTGACAAAGCTTTGCCGGGCCATCCGCAAGACGCGTTCCTTTTAATTTGCGGCGCTTCTCCATTTCTTTTATTCCGTCAAGCGGCACAATCGCGCGGATGAGCACGGCGCAGGGATTGCCTTCTTTTTCCGTAACCATATTGAGCATGTAGTGCAGGCCATAGGTAAAATAGACATAAGCATGGCCGGGCGCTTTGAACATAACCGCGTTTCGCGCCGTCTGGCCGCGATGCGCGTGACAGGCGCTGTCTTCCCGCCCGCAGTAAGCCTCTGTTTCGACAATCATTCCGGCAAGCGTTACACGCCCTATTTTGCGCACCAATTTTTTCCCTAAAAGCGCGCGGGCAACATAGAGGGTATCGCGCTCATAAAATTTTCTGTCCAGCACATCCATATTCAAATGATTTACTGCTGATAGATTTGATCAGGCGTTTCATGAAATATAAGGCCGCGGCTTATAAAAAACCGCGGCCTGTTTACAACACTTACAAAGTTTAAACCAATTTCAGATAATTTTTCACCAGGTATTCCGCTGTCTGCAGCGCGCCCTTTGCCGCGCCCAGCTTTGTATTGTGCGCGAGACACACGTATTTGATGCCGTTTTCCATAATCGGATCTTTGCGGATGCGTCCCACGGTTACGGTCATGCCTCCGCCCTTATCGCGGTCGACTCTCGGCTGTGGACGGAAAGGGTCATCCGTGACATCAATCAGATGCGCGGGCGAGCTCGGCAAATGCAGTTCGGAAAAATCACGCCCGTATTCGGTCATGACCCTTTTCACATCTTCCGGCGAACATTTCTTTTCTGTCTGCACAAAAGCGCAAACCATATGGCCATCCAATACCGGCACGCGGGTGCAGGTGGCGGTAATGCCAAAGGCCGCGTTTTGAATTGTCTTGCCGGTGAATTTACCCAAAATTTTCTGCGGTTCACTTTCGACTTTAGGTTCTTCTCCCGGAATGTAGGGCACAATATTTTCAGTCATATCCATTGCCGAAAGGCCGGGGGTTCTTCCCGCGCCGGACATCGCCTGCTGAGAAACCATAATAACCTGTCTCACGCCAAAGGCATCCTGTATCGGTTTGAGAGACACAACAAGTCCGGCAATAGTACAATTAGACTTGGGCGAAACAAAACCCTTCCAGCCGCGGTTTTTCTGCTGCACGGCCAGAAGAGCCGCGTGATCCATATTGACTCCGCCTACCAGGATGGGAGTGTCGTCTTCATAGCGAAACGCGGAAGCGGTGCTGATGACCGGAGTTGTTTTCGCGTATTTCGGTTCGAGCTCTTTTGCCGCGGACGCGTCCATAGTTGAAAAAATAACGTCCACGGAAGTCGCGTCAAAAGAAGCGGCCTCTTCCACATTCATCCCTGCAATATCTGCGGGCAATTCCTCCGTGCACCACCAGCGCGAAGAACCGTTGGGATCTTTAAGCGCGTCAATATATTTTTTTTCCGCCGAACGCTCTGAAGCAACGAGCTTTTCTATTTTAAACCAGGGATGCCCGATCAGGCTCACAATCGCCTGCTGGCCGACTATCCCGGTAGCGCCGACAATAGCAATTTTTAACATTGTTTTTAAACCTCCGTGTTCTTTATTGTTCTACTTACTTATGCCAATAATTTTCTTGTTTTTTCAACATCAGCGGCGATTTGCTTCTTCAAACTTTCGGGACCGTCAAACTTGATGATATCCCGCAACTTCTCCACAAAATGAACCTCAATTGTCTCGCCCAATAATTCTCCGGAAAAATCCAGCAGAAAAACCTCAAACGTGGAAACATAATCCGCGAATGTAGGCTTCTCGCCGATGTTCACGGCTGCCGGGTAACGCTTCCCCTGCCGGAAAGCATACACCGCGTAAATACCCGCGGCGGGAATTAGTTCTTTTTGCGCCCTCAAATTGGCGGTGGGAAAACCCAGCAAAACACCGCGTCCATGGCCTTTTTCCACCACTCCGGCCACATTATACCATCTTCCCAATAAAGCGCTCGCCTTTTTAACATTTCCGGCAAGAAGCAGATTTCTGATCAGCGTGCTGCTGACAATATCATCGCCCACTTTAAAAGCGTCAATAACCTCGACGGAAAAATTATGCTCGCGCCCCGCGGCAATCAGATAATCACTGGTGCCGCTTTTGCCATGGCCAAACTTATAATCGTGCCCGATAATAATTTTTTTAATTGCCAGCTTTCCCACCAGATCTTTTTCGACAAACTGCTGGGCGCTTGTGCGGGAATACTCTTTGGTAAAAGGAATTACCGCCACCGCGTCAATCGAGCATTCTTCAATCAGTTTCAGCCTTTCCTCAATGGTTGTTATCAAATAAAAAGGGCGGATGTCCGGATGGAGAATCATTTTAGGGTGAGGATTAAAAGTAATTACAATAGACTTTGCCCCAGCCTGTTTTGCCTCCGCCGAAAGTTTCCGGCATATATGCTGATGGCTCAAATGCACGCCGTCAAAGTTGCCAACGGTGACAAACGCCCCGCGAAAATCGCTGGTTACTGCTTCTATGCCGTTAAATACAATCATTACCCTCTGCCGTTTTAAATACTAATTAGCACGGCAACATAGCATTTTGGAGATTAATTTCAAGCTCATTTTATCTTGACAAGAAC
>DSAV01000113.1 GCA_011046295.1 Deltaproteobacteria bacterium
ACCCGGGGATGCGCGGCCCGAACGCGCACTGGGCTTCCAGGTACCCGAACGCCCGCTCCGCATCGAAGGGAGGCGCCTGCGCATGCGAACAGCCGAGGCACATCGCGATGCCGATGAATAGGGTTTTTCTCATGATTCCTTTCTTTCGCTCCGGAATCCGGCGGCCGGCCGCGGATTTTTTCCCCTGTCCCGTTTGATGTTTCACGTTTTTTTCTTGTCCCCCGTTCCCGGATCAATTTACCTATTTGTTTCGGGAATGTCAATCGCAGGCGCAAAGAAAACCGCGCCGGGAAAGGACGCGGCCGCGGGAGGAAGCCCGTCCGATCGAACACAATCCCGGAATACAGAGCTGCAGGCATTCTGTTCTTGACAATTTATGAAATGATGCCTATCTTCATTTCGTGATCTGACTTCTTTGATTTTGCATCAATTATATCTTATGTATATGCTCGTATATGCTTCGCGTATGGCTCATGGACGCCGGGTAGGCGTTTTGCTTTCATACCTTGAAGACATGTTCGATTCTGAAGGTTTGGATCGGATGCCTGTCAGGGAATAACATGCAAAAAACTTAAAACATTTCTGGAAATGTGAACCATGAAGTCGTAATTGTAAAATATGAACGATGATAAACATATACATTCATATTATACACATGTGTTTTGCAAATGAACCTTTTGAAAATGGCAAACGCGGGAGGATCATATTTTAGACGTAGTCGAACTGGCTGACAAGTCTGTCATTTTGTTCTGATAAAATGTATGGGCGAGGTTGATAGGTATGACTTATTATGCGCGTGAAAATCAGGAACTGCTTAACCATCTAACATCTACAGCTAATCTGGCGAAATCATTTGCCAGTGTTTTAGATTGTGGATATACTGCATATATAACTGGTATGCTGCACGATTTGGGGAAACACACAGATGCTTTTCAGGACTATCTGAAACGTAGTCTGGCAGGCGAAGATGTAACACGAGGTGAAGTTATCCACGCTTTGCAAGGAGCAAGGTATGTGACTGAGAACATCAATGACGTAGTAATTGCGGATATTATCGGTAATGTTATTGCATCTCATCATGGAGGTTTGTTCGACAACATTACCAACGGGGAAAGAACAATATTTGTTAAAATCAATAAAGATGAGGATTTATTGCATTATGCAGAAGCCATACATGAATTTAGTCCCAAAATTGACCAAGCAAAATTGAGAGAGGAAATTTTAAATTTTTACCACAAAAGCCAAAAGAGAAAGTTAAACCTTCCCTTTATGCTTCATCTTCTGACGAAGATGATTTATTCCTGTGTTGTAGATGCAGATCGATGTAACAGTGCGGGTTTGGAAATTAGCGAAGTAATTCCGGATTGGGGAAATCTGATTCAGCAGTTAGAAAAATATCTTGCAGGATTCTCCGAAATAAATGATATCGATAAAATCCGTAAAAGTATGTCAGAGCAGTGCCAACGAGCAGGCTGTAGACAGCAGGGAATTTACACTTTATCTGTTCCAACTGGTGGCGGGAAGACCTTGTCAAGTTTGCGGTTTGCATTGGAGCATGCCAAAGCGCATAAGCTTAAACGCATTATTTATGTTATTCCGTATTTATCGATTCTTGATCAAACCGCCGAGAAACTGCATGAGGTTTTTGCGGATGAGAACGGAGAGTTGATTCTGGAACATCACTCCAATATGGAACCGCTGGATGAGGATGATAAAGAAGAAGAATACCGCATGCTAACTTCCCGTTGGGATAGCCCGATAATTTTGACTACAATGGTTCAGTTCTTGGAGACGATCTACAGCAATAAGGCATCAAAGCTTCGTAAGTTTCACAATATGTCAGAGGCGGTTTTGATTTTTGATGAAATACAGGCTTTGCCCATAAAGTGTACTCATCTCTTTAACGGTGCCGTTAATTTTCTGCAAACCTTCGGAAAATCCACCATTTTGCTCTGTACGGCTACGCAGCCTCATCTTCATAAGACAGAACGACCTGTGTTATTATCCGATAAATCGGATATTGTCAGCATCACACCCAAAGAATTAAAAATTTTTGAGCGGGTTCACATTGAAGATCAAACTCAATCGGCAATGGATCACAAACAAATAGCAGAGCTTGTAAAAACTCAAATCGAACAGGGCAAGAGTACACTTGTTATTCTTAACACAAAAGGCGATGCCCGTGGTGTGTATGAACAATGCAAACCGATTCTCTGTGAGAAAGCGTTTTTGACAACAGATCTTTGTCCTGCGCATCGTTTGGACATTCTTGACCGATTACGGGAAAATTTAGATCCAAAAACAAAACGGGTCACGTTGTGCGTCAGTACTCAACTGATTGAAGCTGGTGTGGACGTGTCGTTTGACTGTGTCATTCGTGCAGAAGCGGGACTTGACAGCATTATCCAGGCCGCCGGGCGTTGTAACCGCAACAAAGAAAATTTAACGCCGCAATCGGTCTTTGTTGTCGATGTCGAAAACGAAAAACTTTTACGACTACCGGAAATAAAAGAGGGAAAAAGTATTACGGCAAGAGTATTCCGTGAAAAACAGGGTGCCAATCTGTTGAGCGATGAAGTGATTAATTTGTTTTACAAATATTTCTTTTACGACCAGAAAATGAAAATGGATTATAATACTAAAAATAGCCTAACAACAATTTATAGTTTGCTCAGTAATAACCCATTGGGAATAGTTGCTTATCGGAACCGTAACAACGAAAATTACACCGGATTGCCCAGTGCTTTTCGAACGGCGGCAGAAGAGTTTTCTGTAATTGACGGTGTCCAGACTGGTATTGTCGTGCCGTATGGCGATGCACTGCAACTCATTGAAGAATTTCATGAAAAACATTACAGTCCTAAAGACAAAATGAAAATACTCAAACAATTGCAAAAATACACAGTCTCTGTTTATTCTCACGATTTAGAAAAGCTGGATCGTGTTGAACGGGCGGTCAGCAAAATTGATGATACATTCTACCTGCTGAGCAAGGACTATTACGATGCGGATGAACAGGGATTGCAACGTGAAGCGATGCTGTCTGATTAACGACATTGATTTTTGCAGTATAACGACAAATAAAATTGCCGGTTTTTCCGAGAGAATTTTGATAAACTATCCAAACTCTGAACAAGGAAACGGAGGCTTGGATGGTTACGGATCA
>DSAV01000021.1 GCA_011046295.1 Deltaproteobacteria bacterium
ATCACTTCGCAGGCCTCATCGTTGCTTTTCAGGTTGGGGGCAAAGCCGCCTTCGTCTCCCACATTAGTTGCGTAACCTTTTTTGCTCAATATCGATTTCAGTGAGTGAAATGTTTCCGCGCCGTAACGCAGGGCTTCGGCAAAAGTCGGAGCGCCGATGGGCATAATCATGAATTCCTGTAAGTCCACACTGTTGTCAGCGTGCTTGCCGCCGTTAAGAATATTCATCATCGGCACAGGAATACGTGTGGCGCCTGGGCCTCCCAAATAGGCGTAAAGCGGAAGATTAACCGACAACGAAGCTACACGCGCTACAGCCATGGATACGGTAACAATGGCATTAGCGCCAAGTTTTGCTTTAGTCGGCGTTCCATCCAAGTCAATCATGATCTTGTCAATCTGCGCCTGGCATATTGGGTCCATGCCGATTATTTTTGGAGCGATTTTTTTGTTGACGTTATCTACTGCTTTGAGCGTGCCTTTGCCGCCGTAGCGTTTTTTGTCCCCGTCGCGCAGTTCAACAGCTTCGTATTCGCCGGTGGAAGCCCCCGACGGGCACGAAGCTGAAGCTGAAATGCCGTTATCCAGCGTGATGGTTGCTTTGACTGTCGGATTGCCGCGCGAATCCAAAATTTCCATGGCGCGAATTTCTTTGATTCTTCTTTTCATAATATTGTCCTTTCAGAATAAATTTTATGTCATGCCGCCAAATTATCGGATAAATTCTGCAGCAGAACTGTTAATTGGCGAATTTCTTCTGTTTTTCCTTTGGTTTGAGAAAGCAATCCTTCAATGGTGGTAATTTCCTTCTGCACGTAAGTTATGGCCTGATTGCGCATAGAGTCTATAGCATAATTTATTCGTTTTTCCCACTGGTAGGCTAGCCTTGATATATTAATTTCTACTTCTCTATGCAGGCCTTTTATAAAATGGCGTTCAAAAAGCTTGCGGAAAATAAACATCGGAATCAAAAACCAAATTAAATCAAGGTGAATATCGAAGGATTTAGTAAAAGCAATGTCTGGCTGGTCAGGCTGCGGCGGCTCGATTTCCCATTCCACATCGGCCAATTTGGCGCCCAGCACCTGCTCGATGTTGGCACTTAGCAATTGACGAAAAACTTCAATGGAGCGCGAAAAACTGGCATGCGCCTTTTTTAATGTGCCGTAAAAATTATGATGCTCTGTTTTGGATAGATTGCTCATTTCCTCCGACATTATTCGAGAAACCCAATCCTCGTAACGCCGGGTCAGCTTCCAGAGATTCCCTTTCCAGCCGGCAAGTTCCCTCGCCAGTCTGGTTCTGGCTTTTTGTGCCAGCGGCCCCGCAAACTGTTCCAGATAAGTTTGGATAAGCGGCCTGGTCTGTTGCTGATTTTCCCGCGCGATTATCATCAGCTCTTCGCGGATAATTGTTTCATTGACTTTTTCGTTGATTATTTGCGCGCGCAAGTTTTCTTTTTGCTGATCCGCCTGTAGGGAGCTGTTTAAGGCGACATGCAGATAGCCCATAGCGCTTTTTACGAGAAACCGTGTTTTGTGGCGCAGAATCCGCAGGAATTCAAAATCACGGTTCGCGCTTATTTTCAGTATCTCGCGCTCGATGATCTTTTGGTAGCGAGCCGTATCGGTTTTGGTGGAGTAAAGATAGACCGGCAATTCCCGGTGAAGTTCTTTCTGCATGGTCTGCCGGAAAAAATTTATCACTTCATTTTGCTGTCCGGCGGAGAGAAGATCGGCTTTAGTCAGGAGAATAATGATGTTTGGTGTATGAGCGGTTAATTCGGAAAGAAGCGTAAGGTCGTGCTCGGACAAAGGCCTGTCCGCGCTTATCGCCAGAAGAGCTGTGCCAACCTCCGGCAGCCAGTTTTGGGCGGTGGACTGATGATACTTATAAACGCTGCCCAGGCCCGGCGTGTCCACCAGGCGAAGCCCGGCGTATTTTTTCAGCGAAGGACGTTCAATATCAACAATCGCCACATTTTTTTTGTTGTCGGGATTTTGGGCTTCCGACGTGTAAGAGGCAATATTAGCAAGCGGTACGGAAATTGTAGTTCCGTCAAAAAGTAGAACGGTTACCCGCTCTTCTTCTCCGTATTGCAGGCGGGTGATCGCTGTGGTCACGGGGATTACGCCCACGGGTAAAACGTTTTGCCCCAAAAGGCTGTTGAGAAAAGAGCTCTTACCCGCCTTGAATTGTCCTAAAACGGCCACATCAATAGGCGGGTTTTGAGATAGAAGCGTTTGCGTTGCCTCCAGTTGGCGCTCTAGCGAAACCAGTCCAAATTTCTCTGAAACATTTTGAACGGCATCAATTATATCTTTAATATCTTTTACTTGGGGAATGTTCGTTGTTTGTAAGGGTTTTTCCATGAGAAACTCCTGTAGTCAATATCCTGCAGGAGTTATCAGCTATATAAGCGGTTATAAGGTGAACTCCATCACCTAACTATTAATTCCTATAAAAAAGAATCCTTTTAGTCAATCTCATTATTCTTTTCAGCGTGGGGAAAAATGCCGGAAAATAGTTTGAAAATTAATCATTTGGATTATATAGTTTTACGACTGCTTTCAACGCTATGGAGAAAAATGCATGAACAATTACCGTGAATATCTGGAAGGACTCAAAAAAGGCGAAAAGGGGCTTAATCCTTTTTTGGATTTTTTAGATATAAAGCTTACCGATTTAAAAGATGGTTTTGCTGAATTTCGCATGAAGGTGCTCCCGGAATACATGCAGGGGGCAAAAATCATGCAGGGCGGTCTGATAGTGGCGCTTGGCGATGAAGCCATCGCGCACGCCATGATGACGCAAGTGGAGCCGGATGAAGGATTAACTACTGTAGAGCTCAAAAGCAATTTTCTGTCGGCCGTAAGCGAGGGCGAACTTATCGCTCGCGCTAATGTTTTTAAAAAAGGCAAAAGCCTCATTATCGGCGATTGCCTGGTGACGGATGATAAAGGCAAAAACATCTGCCGCGTTTCGGCGACATTTCTACTTCTAAAGAATAAATAAAAGGGAGAAGCATTATGAAATACAATCTGAAATCAACAGCCGTTCTCAACAATAAAACAACCATGCCGTGGTTCGGCCTGGGTACTTTTCTTTCTGAAGCGGGAAAGATCACGCAAGATGCAGTTATCTGGGCGCTGGAAGCGGGTTATCG
>DSAV01000128.1 GCA_011046295.1 Deltaproteobacteria bacterium
GACCGGTGAAATTCTCGACGATGGCCAGTGCATCTGCGGCATTTGCGGCTGTAAAAATAAACTGGGTGGATTACTCAATCCGATGTCGCCGCAGCCGACTGTGGCTTGTTATAATTGCATGATAAAAATGTCGGCGGAAAATCAGGGCATAACCGTTGCCGAAGCCGAGCGGCGTAGAAAGGAGGCGTTGCGGGTCTCGCATTTATTCATCAAGATGAAGATGGATGAGTATGTTGCGGCGACCGGCAAAGAGGAATATCCGTCCATTGACGAAGCCAATCAAGTTCTGGCCTATATCATGAATGTCTGGAATAGTTTTTCGAAAGACGAAAAAGAGGCGTTTGAGAAGACATCTGATTTGGCGCCTCTGTTTCAATCTGTACCCATGAACTGGCAGTATTTATCGGCGGAATCCAAACAACGACGCAACGATCCTTGTCTCTGCGGGAGCGGCAAAAAATACAAGGCCTGTTGTTGGACCAAAGAAGAGAACGAAAAGGCAGAGGTGGAAAAATACAAAAAAGTCGATACCTGGGTCATCCGGAAAGCAATGAAAATCATTTCTGAACTGACAGAAAACAAGACATTGAATTTCGGCAAATTAGTGGATTTCTACTTTGGAGCCCAGCGTCTTGCCGATGCCCGCAAGTACGGAATGACGCAGAAAGATGTGGAGGAATTCAACGAGTGGCTGATGAATGATTACTATCTCAACGACGAAAAAACGCCTTTTATTCTGGCTGAGTTGCTGGACTCCGGGACATTGTCCGATTATGAAGAAAAACTGGTCAACGCCCGCATCAGCGCTCCCAAATCGGTTTATATTGTTACCTTTATTAAAAAGGGAACGGGCGCTCTCCTGCGCAATGTGTTTGACAAGAAGGAGGTCTTTGTTCACGACATCGGATTTTCACAATCCACGCAGGGCGGGATGGCTGTGTTTGTCCGGATTTTTCCGGCAGGCGATTATTATTTGCTTTCCGGCGGCCATATGGCATATCCCTTGAACATCCTCGACGGGAAATTGGAAACAATTATCAAATCCTATAAAAAAAGCAGACGGAAAGACGGCATCAATAAATTTCTCAGGGAAAACGGCCATGTTTTCGGCAAGCTGATTTGATATATTCCAATATCACGCCGTCTGCCGTCTGGTCTGGAAGAATAAAAGAAAAAAGGACGGTTGTATTTAAATATGAAGCGTGAAAAGTGAAGCGGATTTCGTGAAGCGTCAACAGTGAAGAGCTAAGGGCGGCTGATTATATTAAGCCAGGTGATTATAAAAGATTTGTAAATACCCGCCCTATGTATTAATTTTAAGCTCACAGAAAGGGAAAAGAACTGCATGCTGATACCCATTATAATTCTTTTTGTGACGATATCAGTGACTCTTATTATCATTGGTGTTTTTAAAACAAGCAGGAAAATTCTTTCGGCTCTATCCATAATATTGTGGCTATGCTCGCTGGTGTCGGCATTCTTTGTCGGTTGGGCATGGCTGGAAAGAGCGTATTCCGAAAACTGGGCAATGTACGGCTTCTTCTTTATCTCGCTTCCCATCATTATTACAGCAGGTGTCCTGGCAACCGTGACGATTCTTGCGGTAAAAGTTCGAAAGATCGAAAACATGAAAGAAATCCTCTTAAGGCTGTATCTTCTTTTGATATTCTTAGCGGCGCAGGTTGTTGTTGGGTTTTTTTCCGCCTAGAATAAAATGACCCGGCAAGAAATTTACAAAAAATCCCGGGCATAAAAATGTGCCCTAAGCTATTTATTTGCCTATTTCACATTAAATTTATTTTTTAATATTTCCACCAGCGGGCCGTCTTCGCGCCAGGCGCGGCAGGTATTGACGAGAAACTGCAAAATCAGCTTAGAGCGTTGCGGATCGTAATCCTGCGGTCTTTTCGACTGATAGGAAGCGTAGCCTTGAATCGCCGCCGGCGCCATCGCCAGCAAAAGCTCGACCAGATGCGTGCACCCTCTGTTGCCGCCGACAAGTTTTTTAACTTTCGTCGTAAAGCCTTTGGTAACAGCTATCCCCCTGATCGGCGCGAGGCAATCCAGTGTTTCGCGGCAAATTTCGCGCGGCACTGAAAGAAGCTCCGCCTCGATGTCTTCAATCACCATATTGGAGCAATTAATCAGCAGGCGTATGGCCATGTGGTGGATCACGCCTTCGGGAAAACTCTCGCCGGTGATAATGCGGGATGCGTGAAAACGATCGTCTTTGAGAAACCCCTCCACAACTAATCTCTGCCCGTCATATTCGTAAGTGGAAACTTCAATGCTTCGCGTATGCAGTATTTCTTTTTTTTCTTCCCAAAATCGCATTTTTCTTCCTCTCGCGCTGATTGATCAGGTTAAATCTTTCAGATACGGCTTGCACAACCGGTGAATCACAGAAAGAATAATTATACTAAACACAACGGCAATCAAAACATTGAGCGTGATGCCGGTCATTACCACGCCCAACGCCGTGCCGCTGGCCGGCGGATGTTCCGTGTCCGTCACCACCATGACAAAGATAGATACCCCCACCGCCGACGAATAGACCAAAAGAGACGGTAATAATGATGGATGCGGAATCAGAGAAAACAAAAATCCGCAAAACAAACCAACAATATGCCCGCCGATAACATTTCTGGTCTGGGCGGTGATGTTCTCAGGCATGGTAAAAACGATGAACGCCGTGGCGCCGAGAGAGGCGATAATGACGGCGTGCTGCATGCTTAAAAAATAAAGAGCAATGAATACGGCAACCGTTGCCAACATACTCTGCAATACATAGCTTTTCCAGTGTTGTCTGAATTCGGCATCAATTTTAATTAAAATATTTTTCAAGGCTCCTCCTGCTTTTCAAGAACACCTTCACCTTAAGCATTGTTAACCGGAAAATGAAAATCATGCTCCGGCTCTATAAATAGCAGCGGCAATATGTACCAATCAAAATGGAAAATCAATTAAATAAATAGCGAATTTCAGGCAGGCCGAAAAGTGTCGACATATTAACGCTAATTTATTATATCCTGTTGCCTCATAAATAAATGTTACCGAAGGAATAGCATTTTAAGGAAACGTTGCCTCATAAAAGATGTTACCGAAGCCGGGTGATCTTTTTGAGCTTCATTTCTATGATGTTTCTTAA
>DSAV01000109.1 GCA_011046295.1 Deltaproteobacteria bacterium
ATCTATTTCTTCTCTATGGTTGCGGTGCTTGTATTCGCCAACTGGGGCAGGCCTTTAGCGGGAGACACAGGGATTTGGAGTTTGATCTACGTTTCTAAATGGTGGATCACAGGATTTTTCTTAATGGTTTTAGGATTTACCCTTTTTAACTGGTTCAAGAAGGATGAACTAAAGGAATGGACAGGCGCCAGCTGGGGCTTTGCTCTTCAAATACTGCCGCTTCTTTTGGGAGGGGTTCTTATTTCTGGATTTTTGCTGGGGAGGGTCGGGTATGAGGGAATAATCCCTTCCAAGTTTGTGGCAATGCTGGTCGGCGGGAATTCTTTACGCGCGAATTTCTTCGCTTCAATAGTCGCGGCCTTCATGTATTTCGCCACTCTTACCGAGGTGCCGATTTTACAGGGCTTGATCGGTTCCGGTATGGGTAAAGGGCCTGCCTTGGCGCTCCTTTTGGCCGGGCCCGCGTTAAGTCTGCCGAGCATGCTGGTTATCCGCGGCGTTATAGGGACAAAGAAAACGGCCGTATATGTGTCTTTAGTTGTAGTTATGGCGATGATATGTGGGATGATTTTTGGGGTGATAGTTAAATGACAATAATGAAACGGGAAGGGATATAGATAAATATGAAAAATGAATCAGATAAAATCAAAACGATTGTCAGAGAGGGCTATGCAAAAGCATTGTCGCAAAAAAGTCCATGCTGTTCTACAAGCTCTTGCTGTGGAGGTGTAACGCAGGCGGAGGATATAAGCAAAAAAGTAGGTTACAGCGATGCTGAATTGAACGCTGTTCCGGAAGGCGCAAATTTAGGGTTTGGATGCGGAAACCCTGCTGCACTTGCTTCGTTAAAAGAAGGCGATATTGTTCTTGATTTGGGAAGCGGCGCAGGCTTTGACGCGTTTTTATCGGCTCAGCGTGTTGGTAAAACAGGCAGGGTTATTGGCGTTGACATGACTCCCGAGATGGTTGCTAAAGCCAAGGAAAATGCCAAGAAAGGAAGCTATATCAACGTGGAGTTTCGTCTGGGCGAAATCGAGAAATTGCCGGTAGAGGACAATTCAATTGATGCGATCATATCAAACTGTGTTATTAATCTGTCTCCTGACAAGGAGACGGTATTTAAAGAAGCGTATCGGGTTTTGAAGGCTGGAGGACGGCTAATGGTTTCAGATTTGGTGTTAGCAAAGGATCTGCCGAAGGAGATCAAAAACTCTGTTGAGGCGTATGTGGGGTGCCTTGCCGGTGCAATTAAGAAAGACGAATATCTGCGTTTTATCAAGCAGGCGGGATTCCAAGATGTCAAAATCATAAGCGAGTCCAGTTATCCAGTTGATGCAATGTTTGATAATCTTGAGGCCGCTCAAGACGCGATAGTAAGTATCAAAGTTGCGGCAGTTAAAAAATAACGGAGGCTTAAAATGAAAATTGAAATATTAGGAGTCGGATGTCCGAAGTGCAAGCAGCTTACCGCCAATGCCGAGGCGGCAGTTAAAGAATTAAATATCCAAGCCGAGATCGGCAAGGTCACCGATATCGATAAGATCACCGAATACGGTGTGATGATGACACCTGCCTTGGCTATTGATGGCACGGTAGTTTCAGCGGGAAAGGTGTTATCTAAAGACGATATTAAGAAATTGATTTCTAAATAGGAGGCGTTAAATGGCAGAAAATAATTGTATGTGTCAGGAAGCGGGTGTTTTGATATTCCCTTGTTCTGGAGGTTCAGATGTCGGGGAATTGTCGGACAGTGTCGCCCGCAAAATGGCCAAATGTGGACAGGCAAAAATGTTTTGTCTCGCCGGTATTGGGGCTCATATCCCGGGCATGATTGAGTCAGCGAAAGCGGCAAAGAAACTTATCGCTATTGACGGATGTCAAGTTCTGTGCTCAAAGAAAATTCTTGAACATGCGGGTTTCACGCCGATCTCGTTTAACCTTAAAGATCTGGGGTTTGAAAAGGGTAGAACAAAAGTTGATGATGAGACTATCGAAAAAGCGGCTACTAAAATTTCAGGAGGTAAAGGTGAAGAAACTGCTAATCGTAATTCTGGCGGTTGTTGCGGTAATTAGTGCCTCAACAGCCTTCGCGGCGGATAGCAATTCAGCGAAAGTCATTGCTTACTATTTTCACGGATCATTTCGTTGCTATACGTGCAACATGATGGAAAAATATTCCAAAGAGGCGATCGAGACGAATTTTAAAGACGATCTTGCTTCAGGTAAGATTGAGTTCAATGCTGTGAACGTTGAGGATCGAGGCAACGAGCATTTTGTGAATGATTATCAGCTTTATACCAAATCATTTATTCTTTCGCTTGTGAAAGACGGCAAAGAAGTTAGATCAAAGAATCTCGATAAGATTTGGGAATACGCCCGCAATAAGCAAAAATTTATTGATTATGTATCTGACGAGGTGAACGTTTTTATGAAGGATGTGCAATAATGGAATTATTAATCGCTTTTGGCTCGGCTTTATGGCTTGGAATATTGACTTCGATCAGTCCATGCCCGTTGGCCACGAATATAGCGGCGGTGTCGTTTCTTTCAAAGAAGATCGCCCATCCGTTCATGGTGTTTATTTCCGGATTAGCTTATACAGTCGGCAGGATGACGGCGTATGCGGCGCTTGGCTGGGTCATTATCGCTTCTTTCTTAAGCGTGCCGCAGGTTGCGCAATTCCTGCAGAAGTATATGGTCAAGGCTTTAGGGCCTTTATTGATAATCACAGGTTTATTTTTATTGGAAATAATTACACTTAAGTTGTCCGGCATAGCGTTATCCCAGAAGCATCATAATAAACTCGTTGAATCCGGCGCTCCGGGCGCATTTCTTTTGGGCCTTATATTCGCCCTGGCGTTTTGCCCGGTTTCAGCGGCGTTATTTTTTGGAAGCATCATCCCTCTGTCACTCAATAGCAAGGCGGAGACTTTATTGCCGTTTATTTACGGGGTAGGTACAGGACTCCCGGTGCTTGTATTCGCAGTAGCTATCGCCTTAGGCGTGACCTCAATGAGCCATTGGTTTCGTAAGATCACAAAGATTGAGTATTATACCCGACGGATCACAGGCGTTATCTTTATTCTCGTCGGTTTGTATTACTCGGGAATTTATATTTTTAAATTATTTTAAAGG
>DSAV01000044.1 GCA_011046295.1 Deltaproteobacteria bacterium
ATAAGCTGATAAAAATCGCCTGTGCGATGATAAAGAACAACTCGCGATATGTGAGCACTTATCAATCCATAAACCCCATGTGCTTAAATATCGCCTGACATAGTCATAGTGTTCCATGACAACGGGCTTATTCTTCGTAATGACATTTTCTCCTCCCCCTACGCCCCCTCCAGCGGGGGACAAAATTAATTTTAAGGGTTAAGTAGTTAGATTTATTTTTCAAGAAGTCGTCGTTGAAGTAGCGATTGCATATCTCTGCGTCCATCGGCAATCAACAAAATATATACTTTGTCACTAATAATGCGGTAAATTAACCTGTATGGTTTGAAAAATATTTCTCGATATTCGCGTATGCCCAAAGCCAGCAGTTCTTTCGGGTAGGCGCCGCGATGAGGCGTTTCCGCGAGACTTTTGAATGTCTTCTCAATCTTCGTCAGTACATTTTTCGCGCTCCCCGGTTTGTCGTGTCTGGCTATGTATTGATAGATTTCTTCAATGTCCCGCACCGCATCAGATGTCAAAAAAACCTCAAAAGACATCAGGGCAGCACCTCTTTTTTACGCAGAAGGTTGAGAACATCGGCGGCGCTTTGAACTTTACCCGCCTCGATTTGCTGGTTGCCAAGTGCCAGTATCTTCAAGAGAGCCATTGTTTCTAATGTCTGCTCGTAGCTTTCGATATTCTGTATGACGACTTTTGCTTCCCCGTTCTGAGTGATAACAAGTGGTTCCTGCTTCGCGCTCATGTTGCGGACGATTTCAGCCGCATGCGCTTTTAGGTAACTTATTGGTTTGATTTGACTTGATAATTTCATGTAACATTTCTCCTTGTATTAAGTGGACTGATTATAGTCCATAAACAGGTCTGATGTCAATCTTAAAAAAATGTAAAATGTGAATAATAAGTAATTAAGTATCATTTAAACCTATGTGAATAGTGAAACGTGAAAAGTGAAGTGTGAGCTTCCACCCCCGGCACGGAGTTTACCCGGCGTATGCCGGTTGATTAAGCAACCGCTTAGACGCTTAGACGCTTTAGAAGGTTGGAAGATTGGCATCCCACTTTTTCCCCTTTTTCTAATTATGTGTTTAATATTTTTTTCAGTTCAATTAATGGCAGAACAGTGACGTTTTTACCTATAGGGTATGTCTCTCTGCCCGGATATACAACATAACCCTGTTTACATTGCAAATCTTCATAAGCATTCCAGAATCCTTTTGAAAGAACCGGACTCAAAGAATATTTGATTTCTACCACAACAGGCCGGTTTTGTTGATTGATATAAAGGAAGTCTATTTCCGCGCCCGCGTTTGTACGGTAAAAATAGTATGGGCTACTTTCAGGCAAAAGAGCAACAATCTGTTCGATGACAAATCCTTCCCAGGATGCACCTGCACAAGGGTGTCCTGTGAGATCGTCGAAGGTTTTTATTCTCAACAGGGCATGATTTAACCCGGAATCACGAATGTACACTTTCGGCGCTTTGATCAGCCGTTTTTTTGTGTTTACATGATATGGTTGAAGTTGCCTGACGATAAATGTTGATTCCAGAATATCCAGGTAACGGCGTACGGTGGGCGCGGTAATCCCGAGACTTGCCGCTATTTTACTGGCATTCCAAAGTTGCCCGTGACTGTGAGCCAGCATCGTCCAAAATCGACGAAGTTGCAAAGAAGGAATGCGAATTTCAAGCTGCGGGATATCCATTTCCAGAAAGGTTTTGATATAGCTTTCTCTCCAGATAAAACTTTCTTCATCATTTTTTGCCAGGTAACTGTTTGGATAGCCGCCCCGTAAAAGTAGTTTCTGATATTTACCGGTATCTGTTTCAAAATAATTTAGCGGGGTAAGTTCGTGGTAGATGACGCGTCCGGCAATGCTCTCTGATGAATGACGTATAAAATCCGGCGATGCGGAGCCAAGAATCAGAAATCGGCCGGCGGTTCTATTGATATCAACAAGCGCGCGAAGCAGCGGGAACAAAGAAGGCATTCTTTGAATTTCATCAATAATGACGAGAGATTTTTCGAATTGCCTCAAATACAGCTCGGCATCCTGAAGTTTGTTAATGTCCGATGGTAGTTCCAGATCAAGATATATGGCTTCTTTTCCGGTTATGGCTTGGATAGTTTTAGCCAGCGTGGTTTTACCGACCTGACGTGAACCAAGAATTCCCACAACAGGATAGTTTTTTAATGAATTTAATAAGTTGTGATGAATTAAACGTTTAATCATGCTTGTATATTAAAATATTTACTTTCGATTTGCAAGGATAAGTTAAGGGTTAAGTATCCTCAAAAAATCGTGAATAGTGAAGCGTGAAGCGTGAAACGTGAAACGAAAAAGCATAAAAACAAGAGGCTTAGATGCTTTAGAAGTTTGGAAGATTAGCAACCCTCCAGTCTTCTAGTCTTCCAACCATCGCGCGGTATCCTGTCTGAAAAATTCTTCCAATGGGATACCCGGTCCTCCGATAATTAGTGATTTTGCTTCCGGGTATTGGCTTTGAAAACGAGACAGTCCGGATAATTTTTTGCTTGCGCCGCTTTTTACTTCAATAGCCAGGATATCAGCGCCCCTGGCGACTACATAATCAACTTCGTAGCGGCCTTCACGCCAGTAGGTAATTGTATATTCGATTGAATTTAGATTGTTACAAAGACAGGCGCCCACGGCATTTTCAATCAGCCTGCCCCACCAGCTCGAATCGGCAATGGACGCGTCAAAGGTTCGTGTGGAAAGAGCGTTAATCAGAGCGTTGTTCCATAAGACAAGCTTGGGACTGCTGCCGCGCTTGCGTTGTTTGTTGCGTGAAAATAGTTCAAGTCCGCTTACCAAAAACGCGGATTCAAGCAACTTCAGATAATTGGCTAGTGTTGTGGTGTTGCCGGCATCGTGGAGTTGTCCCAGCATCTTGGTATAAGAGACGAACTGGGCCGGTAATGTGGCGGCAAGGGCAAAGAGATGCCGCAGTAAAACCGGTTTGGCAATTTTACTCATCTGGAGCACATCTCGCGCCAATACGGTTTCGATGAGTGAATCGGTGATGTAACGCTTCCATGAAGTTTCGTTATTGATAAATGACGCTGCTCCCGGATACCCGCCAAAAAAAATCCACTGTTCCAG
>DSAV01000243.1 GCA_011046295.1 Deltaproteobacteria bacterium
GGATGCTCCGCGGCCACCAGCATGAATGTCGCGCCGAAGAGCGTGTCCTGGCGCGTGGTGAAAACTTTGATTGCGCCGGGCTTGCCCACCAGCGGGAAATCAACTTCGCAGCCGTAGCTTTTGCCGATCCAGTTTTTCTGCATGGCAAGCACTTTTTCCGGCCATCCGGGTAGTTTGTCGCAATACTCCAAAAGCTCCTCGACGTAATCGGTAATTTTAAAAAACCACTGATCCAGGACTTTTTCAGTAACTTCCGTGTCGCAGCGCCAGCAAAGCCCCGCTTCCACCTGTTCGTTGGCGAGCACCGTTTCGCACTTGCCGCAGTAGTTCACGGATGAACGTTTTTTATACGCCAGTCCTTTTTCATACATCCAGATAAAGAAGAGCTGTTCCCAGCGGTAATATTTCGGTTCACAGGTGGAAACTTCCCGGTCCCAGTCGTAACTGAAGCCCATGCGCTTGAGTTGTTTGCGCATGTGGGCGATGTTTTGATTTGTCCATTTCAGCGGATGAATTTTGTGTTCGATAGCGGCGTTTTCCGCGGGCAGGCCGAAAGCGTCCCAACCCATCGGGTGCAGAACATTGAACCCGCGCATGCGTTTGTAGCGGGCTACAACATCGCCGATGGTGTAATTGCGGACATGGCCGATATGAATTTTACCGGAAGGGTAGGGAAACATTTCCAGCAGATAATATTTTGGTTTGCCGGGATCTTCGGTGACTCTAAAAGTTTTTTCTTTTTCCCATTTGTGCTGCCATTTTTCTTCGATTTTCTGCGGTTGATACTTCATTATCCGGTGCTCCCAAAACGGTCAAATAATCGGCGAGTTATCTAGCATATTGATGGTATCAACGCAATCGATTTATCGCAAAGCATCTCTATCTTGTTTCAAATGCCGAGAGGCGGTCGAAAGGTAAAAAATATTCCAAGAGAATAATGTCGGGATGAAGCTAAAATATGACATCCCGTTATGCTGGGATAAAAAACATTCTTGACTCAAAAAACAGAATTCAATATAATTTTTCGGGTAAGAAGGAAGTTATAATCAATATTAATTACGTAATTACCAAAATGTTTCCAGCTAAATGCCTGAAATATTTTTTTAGGATCCTTATCGCCAAACGGATTAAAGTGTGTCCGGCTTTAATACAGGCGACCCCGTTTTTGATAACCTGTCTGCACGGCGTGAAACATTGATAAATTAGAGAAGGAGATGAACAAATGCGTAAGAAGCTCGCTGCAATTTCTTTGTTTTTCATTCTATTGCTCTTGGCTGGTGGCGCGAATGCCGAATTCTACGAATGGGTTGATGAAGATGGTAATGTTCACATATCCAATGCTCCTATTGTCCAGGAGGGGGAAAACAGCAGTAAAATAAAATTGCTTCGGGGAAATGCCCAATCGAGCGACGCAACAGCCGACCAGGCCAGTTACGATTGGTTTAGCTGCAGTGAACGGACTCACCGCGCGCGCGCAGAAGCTTCGAAGTTTCTTGAAAACAATGAAGGATGGGAAACAAAGCCCGTATTTGATTCTTATATTCGCCAATTAATTAACCGTAACGAATTGACTCTCCTTTTCTTAGCAAAGCTGCCCGAAAACGAAGTCAAGGCTCTGGGTTGCGCCTTCGGCTTTCAAACCGTCAAGGTCCAGACGGAAGAAGATATGAATAATCGTGGTAAATGCCGAATCCTGAGCGTTGAAATGGGCGAGAAACAGCTTGAGCCTGCCCGGTGCAGAAAATGATGGCTTCTCCGTCAACGCACTGCTAATCTGGAAATAAATCTTTATTCTTGATTTGCCTCTATTTTTCCCGCGCTACTATCACCCTACATTTAGTTGCCAGATTTCCCAGTATTTCAAGTCTCTCCACGTTGTTCACTGCCATCAATAAATTATCCAGTCCATTGTCGATGTGACCGAGAAATTCTTTCTTGCCTTTTTTTGATCCCAAAAAACCGTAAGCACCTAAAGCCTGCATGAGCCGCTGGGCGGACGCCTCCCAGAAATTTTGGACAAACTCATCAAAGCTGCATGCTGGATTCATGAGTTCATAATAAAATTTTATTAGTTCAGTTCTTTCTTCCGTGGTGAATTTAACGTAAGGATCACAGATAAGCGAACCCAGATCGTAATACAAATTTCCGCGGCGCGTGCCCTGAAAATCAATCATCACCGGCCTGCCGTTTTTAATCATGATGTTCTGTGATTGAAAATCACGGTGAATCAGGGACGGTTGAATTTTTTGCAGGCGCTCCGACAGCGTATCCAGTTCTTTAAAGAGTGTTGCTATTTCGGCGGAAGATAGGTTAATTTTGCAGACTTCCCGGACAAAATTATCCAGAAAATATTGATGCTCCCAATTATAAAGTTTCTGGCCGTAACTTTCAGCCAGTTGCAGCCAAAAAGGAATTGAGATCAGATAAAAAGAATGCAGCCGATAAATTTGTGCCAGCGCCTGAAAATAAAATTCGCGGCGTTTTTCCCAGGGCAGGGAAGCTTGTGAATACAAATCAACATCGCCTAAATCTTCCATCAGGATAAAATGCATTTTTGCGTCCTGCGCGATAATACGCGGCACGGAAATGCCGATACCGGCTAGAAATTTGTTGATATCCGCCCAGTAAGCGTTTTCCTCCACTTCATCGCCATAATGCATAAAAACAAAGCTAGTTTTATCCGGCACGATTACACGGAAAAAAGCACGGTCGGATCCGCCTTTGTTGATGGGTACAAGTTCGAAATTTTTTGTGCCCAAATAATCGTTTAAAAAATTTTTAATTTCTTTGTTCATAAGTTTCATTTCACGTTGTCGTCGCGAGTCCCGACTTGTCGGGACGTGGCGATCTTATCAAAGCGAGAGATTGCTTCTTCGCCCGCTTGTGCGGGCTCATCGCAATGACACTTAACCAATACCAGTCTTTGTTAGCTTTTCGTATTCTTCAACTGTGCCCACGTCATGCCAGTATCCGTCATCAATAATCGCCCCGCCGACAAGGCGCGGATTTTCTTTGATGGCCCGAATAATCGGCAGGACAACGGATTCGATTTTGCCCGCTTCCAATCTTTGTAAAAAAACTTTTTCCACGACGGCGATGCCCGCGTAA
>DSAV01000181.1 GCA_011046295.1 Deltaproteobacteria bacterium
AAGGGAAAATATTCTCCTGAATATCGAAGGCTTCCTGAAAAAACGTTCAGACTTATTATTTGCCTATGTGCATGGTTCATTTATCTCGCTCAACCGGTTCCGTGACATTGACGTGGCAATTTACCTGAATGCAATGTCTGACGACCCTTTACAGGTGGAACTTGACTTGGAAGCACAGCTTCATCAGATAACCAAGTATCCTGTGGACGTCAGAATATTGAACTGCGCCCCTTTGTCTTTCCGTTATAATACAATTAAAAACGGCAAGCGTCTTGTCGTAATCGATGATGATGCCAGGTGCGATTTCGAAGAAATGACCGTCAGCAAATATTTTGATTTCGCGCCTTACCGAAAAATGTACCTGAAAGAGGCATTTAGTCGTGGAATTTAACGAAGACAAAGTCAGAAAAATAATTTCTGAAGTTATCTCGGCTTTATCCAGGCTGGAAGATTTGAGAAGTCTTCCCGAAAAAGATTTTCTTACCGATACCCACAAAATAGGCAGCGCAAAATATTCTATGATTGTCGCCATAGAGGGCGCGGCCGATCTTTGCAATCACATCATCGCGAAAAATGGTTTCCGGACAGCGGAAGATTATGCGGATACTTTTCAGGTTATGAAAGAACAAGGGGCTTTTGATGAAGAATTCACGAATTCCCTGATTCAGATGGCCAGGTTTCGCAACAGACTAGTGCACATATACTGGGACATTAACGATAAAGAACTCTTTCGGATTATTCAGGACAGGCTCGAGAATATAAAACGCTTCCTGAAAGAATACGGCAATTTTATCGGCATTTAATCCCAGCCGCTATTTTTTTTAATACTTCTTTTCGCCGGATATGTACCGTTAAATCCACGGCCTCTTGTTCAAAGAGTACGTGGCGCTAGGGATAACAAATATAAGCTGACAAAATTGTGCGCGAATATCCGGAGCAATGGTTCTGGTTCCACCAACGCTGGAAAACAAAAATGCTCCAGAAAAAACAGTGAAACAGTCCGATAGAAGATCAACGTGCTCACATTATCCCCGACAGGATATTTATATTGATCTGTATAATAGCCCCAGTACAAAAGCAGAAAAAAGGTTGATTGTTGTTTTATATTAAGATATTAAGACCGAAATGATCACTTTTAACATAGGGGTTTATACAGCAAATTTGCTGTGTTTGCTATATTAGCATAGATCTACATAAACACCGTTCGCCCGCCGCATACACTGGCGGGCGAACGGAGTCGTGTCTTATTGTCGCTTGCCCAACCGCCTGCGGCGGCCGAACAAGCGACTAGAACCGATTCCAAGGAACGGCTCAGTCGCGGCTCCGCTATGCTCATGAAAAATAGGAATAAGGATCAATATGACAAAAATTAAAAGCATTGACACTATCTACAAGGATTTTAGATTTCGCAGTCGTTTAGAAGCCCGGTGGGCTGTGTTTTTTGATGAGTTAGGAATTTTTTGGGAGTACGAAAAGGAGGGTTATGAGGTCAACGGAATTAGGTATCTTCCTGATTTCTGGCTTTCTCAGTTTGACTGCTGGATTGAAATTAAAGGAGATACACCAGGCTATTTTGAAAAATTAAAGGCAATCAATCTATGTTTGGCATTAGAAAAAGATGTACATATATTTGTTGGGGAGCCTTATATGGCAGAGTCATATTCATCATTCGGTTTTTCTAGACATTATCTTCCCCCTGAACAAATATCCGAAATGCTAAAAGATCCTAAAGAATATGCAGTGGATACCTTTTCTGAAAAGGGCTTTGTATCAGATGCGGCACCAATGTACTTTTGGGTTGAAAATTCAAAAGTTGCTTTAAAACAGCGCCAGGTTTCAAAGGAAGAATGGCTTGCATTTCATGTTGTCCCGCAAAACTTAAAAGATGCATATGTAACTGCAAGGCAAGCAAGATTCGAATTTGAGGAATAGCACTTATTTTTACATAAAAACATAACCCGGCTCTAGCTTTTTCGTTATTTGCTTGAGGAAATATTTACATGACGAAAGATAATTCAAAATCTCTTGTACGGTTTGATGACAAAGAAAAAATTCTGGACATCGCTTCTTTTGTATCAAGCGCCGTTCCTTGGGTTGGTGGACCAGTAAGTAATGTTTTAGGAGGAATATCGACCGGACGTAAAATCCAGCGTGTAAATGATCTGCTACATGAATTTTCAGAAGATCTGAGGGATTTCAAATCTGAAGTTTCCGAAGAATATGTCAAAACTGAAGATTTTGAGGATCTGTTGGAACAAACACTCAGACGAGCATCAGAAGAACGAAATGAAGAAAAACGAAAAATTCTTCAATCATTTCTTGTCGAGGCAGTCAAAAAACCTGGGGAGCAATACGATGATCAACTTAGGTTTTTGAAATTGATAGAAAACATTTATGGCGATCATATTAGAGTAATGCAAGCATTAATGGAAACTCCGAGGCAAAATTCCGGCATGATGGGTTCGCCATCGCAAACTTTGAGCGAAAGACTACCTGACATGAATGATGATAGGATTAAAGATCTTATTCAGCAACTAAATGATCTGCGTGTTACAAATTTGCAAAGCCTAAATACTATGATGACAGCAAGTGGAGCACGAGATTTGAGGCACTCTGTAACATCTCTTGGGAAGAGATTCATTCAATATTTAGCCAATAGTAAATAAATTCGGCAAATAAACACATGCTTTATGCGGGCTTGTGTTACGCTCCGCTCCACACAAGCCGGTAAGTATAACCGTTCGCCCGCCGCATACGCTGGCTCCTTTAACGAAAGAAAAAGATATTAGCTAGCCGCTTTTTTGCCTAACTCAAACGCCTGTTTTCTGGCATTTTCGTCTTTAACGATATCTCCTTTGTCTGAAGCGGAGGCCATAACGACACCAATCCAATTTAGCTTTGTCATATCCGCTGTTGATTTAAAACTGTGGACAATGGGATCAGCCGTATGCGGGTTGGGATCGCCGCACACGGTAATCAGGCCGATGCGCTTGCCTTTCATTTTCGGATAATAAGCTTTCTGCCAACGCCATTCGGCGTCAAATAAGGCGCACCACCTGTCTAGATACGCTTTCATCTGCGCGGTCATCGCCCAGAAATAAACC
>DSAV01000245.1 GCA_011046295.1 Deltaproteobacteria bacterium
AAGATTTTTGCGGGTTCGGAGACCAGAAGAGTTTCAATTCGCGAGATTATTCGCGCGTGGACAATAAGCTTTGCCGCGGCCAGTCCGATTAATTTATCGAACAAAATAAAAGTTTTCTTCGATCGGCGGTATTTTTTCAAGCATTCCCAGAGAGGTCTTAAACCGCTTTCTCGCGAAGAAAAGACAATCTTTTCGTTTTTGATAAGCGCCAGCGAATATTTGGTGAAATCAGGTTCTAAGGCCATAGTCATCTCTCAAGAAAATTTGTTCATCAGTTTTCTGGTTATTTTCCCGCCGATGGTTTCTTGCGCGTGCAGCGCGCCGTAAGGGCAAACTTCGATACAGCAGTAACAGCGGATACATTTTTTATAGTCGAATTTTATTTTTTCGGCAAGCGGCTCAATAGCTTTGGCCGGACACAATGTCCAGCATTGAGAGCACATCTCGCATAAATTGTCATCACATACAGGCAGGGCCATGGTGTGGCGTCTGAGAAAATTGTGCAGAAAACGCGGCCCCCAGATGAGACCGGAAGCGGGCGGAAGCTGAAAATCAGTGATCAGGGGCATGTCACCCGTTACTTTAAAAGCAGGAAGTAATCCCATGACTTCGGCGTTTTTTAAAATAGGCGCGCTTGCGTAACTGATGCCCAGCATTTGGCATACGGCCATGTCCAGCGCGAAACTATCATCGCTTCCCATGAGCACGCCTATTTGCCGGGGTTTTCCTCCTTTGCCCGGGCCTTCGCCCTCCAGCGCCAGTATTCCATCCAAAATGGACACGGTAGGCTTAACTGTCTGATGAATGGCGATCAGCAGGCGGGCAAAAGCGTCTGTATCGCTTCCCGCGCGCATATGCCATTGCGATTTTTTAAATCCGACAATACAGCCGAACATATTTTTCACCGCTAAAGTCAAAAGCATTTGCGTGTGCGTTTTGAGCTTGGGAAGATTTATAATGACATCCGCTTCCACGGCGTCTTGCGCGATTTCAATTTTGCCGTAAGGTTTGCCGATATCTACCATAACTGTATTTTTGAAAGGAGAGCAGATAACATCAAGCCCTTTGAGCGCTTCTTTAATTTCATTCATTTTCAAAATGCGTTCGAACGAGCCGATGGCAGGGGAATCGGAAACCTGCGGGCGCGCGCCTTTTTCCAGAACGTATTCCACGGCGGCTTTAATGACAAGAGGATGCGTTAAAATGGCGTTTTCGGGCGCGGCGGCGGAAAGTAAATTGGGTTTGATCAGAACACGGCAGCCGCTTTTGATTTTTTCTCCGGCCAGCGCCTCAATCATTTCAAAAAGAACGGATTTGAGCTCGGGATAGTTATAAGAGGCTTTGCGGACAAGAACATCGGCCATAAAAAATTTGCCCTGTGATTAACGTGTGGAATCAGGATTGCATGTAATTTTTATCTGGAGCCGATGGCCAGAATCGAACTGGCGACCTACTGATTACGAATCAGTTGCTCTGCCGGCTGAGCTACATCGGCGTCCAACTCCCTAAAGAGATGAGATCTTTATCTTATGGCAGGCACCTTGTCAAGGTTTTACATAATGCTTAAATTATTACAAATGTTGACTTAAAAGGGATTTTCCTTTAGCTTATCATGCGTGAACAATATGAAACTGGGAATGATTATCTTTCTTTTAGTCTTTTTTTGTCTTTACGGAAGCATTAATTTTTATTTCTTTTTCCGGGCAAAAAACATTTTTCAATTTACGGGTTTTTTGCAGGCGGCGATCTTTTTTCTACTTGTGCTTCTGATTGCCGCGCCGGTGCTGGTGCGAGCGCTTGAATCGCTGCGTTATGAGCAGCTAGCGCGCGCTGTGGCCTGTATCGGTTATGTGTGGATGGCTTTTGTTTTTTTATTCTTTTTTATAAGTTTATCTTTCGATGTTGTGAGGCTTGGCTATAGAATATTTTCTTCAGGTTCTTTTCAGTTTAAAACAATATTCTTTGGCATAGCTGTTTTTCTATCAGCGCTTCTGGTGATTTACGGTTATATTGACGCTCAGCGGATAAGAGTGAAACATTTGGAAATCGAAACAAAGCATATACTTCCCGGTAACGGGAAACTGCGGATTGTCCAAATATCTGATGTTCACGTGGGAATTATTATTCGCGAAAAGCGAATTGATCCAATTCTTGAGAAAGTTCGTGAAGCTGGGCCAGATATTTTTGTTTCGACCGGTGACTTGCTCGACGGCGAATTGGATAATATTATGAATGACGCCAAACGCTTCGCCGCCATTGAAACAAAGTATGGCAAATTCGCCGTTTTGGGCAATCACGAATATTACGCGGGGCTCAAACGCTCCATTGAATTCACGGAAGCAGCCGGCTTCAAGCTCTTACGTGATGAATTCACCCGTGTCGCGGGGATAACGATTTTTGGCGAGGACGATATCACGGGACGCAAATCCGGCGAAACACAAAAAAGCCGGTACTTTCAGAAAGAGTTGTCGCAGGAAAAAAACAGCTTTATCCTCGTTCTTAAGCATCAGCCCTATATAGACGAGGAGGCACGTTTCAACCTGCAGCTCTCCGGCCATACGCACGGCGGACAGCTGTTTCCCTTCGGGTTAATCACTAAATTGTATTTTTCCAAAAATTACGGCTTGCATGAGCTGGCGCCGGGCAAATTACTTTATGTCAGCCGCGGAACAGGCACCTGGGGGCCGCCCGTGCGCGTATTTGCCCCGCCGGAAATTACCGTTATTGATTTGATTGGGAAAAAGGCCGGTTAAAGTTCATTGCTGCGGATAAATTTCACGGTCACGGCATGGCAGGAACACCGGCGCATGCCGGATGCGCCGGGCTGAATCGCCCGATTCAAAGAGTTTTTTATTTGAATATTTCATGCGAACCACGCGCCTTGTATAAACCGGACAGTATTTTTGAAGATAGCCGGTCTCCGGCCTTTACCCGGCATATTTTCGCTTGCTCAACAGAAAAAAAATTTACTTAGGCTCAAGAATCTAGCGCAACACTTTGGTATTCTATGGTGGATATTGAAGGGAGGCGTTAGAGATGGAAGGTGTAAGTTATCGGC
>DSAV01000161.1 GCA_011046295.1 Deltaproteobacteria bacterium
CATTATCAATTTATGTGGAAATAAGATAATTTACACTGTATAATGAACAACATTTCGGGGTTATAAATATAACCTTTGAGGCGAAAAGGTTATTGCAGGAGGAAATTATGGCGAAAAAAGTTTTTTTTATATTTCTTTTTATAATTCTGGCCACCGTCTTTTCAAACGCAAGCGCCGAATTTTATACATGGGAAGATGAAAGCGGAGTAACTCACATAACAAATTATCCCCCTCCGAAGACAGCAAAACAAGTGAAAATCCATAATTATGAAGAGGAAAGGCACGAGCAACCAGAAAAAGCTGTAGATGAAAGAAAACCGGAAATTACTCTTTTCACCAAAGACGAATGCGAAGATTGCGACAAGGCGCGCAAATTTTTACAATCAGAAAATATTTCTTTTACGGAATATAATATGGACAGAGACCCCGATGCCGTCGAGCGCAGACAGGAGATTGACGACGGCGATGAAGTTCCCTTCGCGGTAATCAATCGAAACCACGTTTACGGCTTTTCGGAATCTGTTTATAAAAGAGCCATGAAACTTTTCCCCTGAACCGGCAAGTGAATACAATAATTTATTTTTACACGGGAACTGGTAATTCCCTCTGGACGGCAAGAAAACTCGCCGTACAACTGGGAAATACCGAATTAGTTCCCATCCCCGCCGCAAAAAATCACTCAACCGTGGCGCGTGCTGAAGCAATTGGCTTTGTCTTTCCCGTGCATATATGGGGCGTGCCGAAGCTGGTAATTGATTTCATCAACCGGCTCGAATCCGGCTCATCCGATTATCATTTCGCCCTTGCCGTTAATGCCGGGCAAGTTGCCGCGACGCTCGTGCAGCTTAAAAAAATTCTGATAATAAAAGGATATGATTTAGACGCGGGTTTTTCCATTGACATGCCCAGCAACTACATTCCCTGGAGCGGCGCCATCGCCAAAAAAAAGCAACAAATAAAATTTCAGCAAGCTGAAGAAAAAATAGGGCGCATTGCCAAAATCATTGAGGCGCAAAGAAAGCTTGCGCCGGAAAAAGGCCCGCTGTGGCAGAATATTCTATTTTCTTATTTCTACAGAAAATCCTTCCCGCATATCCATAAAATGGACAAATCTTTCCGCGCGGATGATAAATGCGACTCCTGCCGGATATGTGAAAAAATCTGTCCGGTGCATAATATTTTGATTGTCGACGGAAAACCTCTATGGCAACATCATTGCGAACAGTGTTTTGCCTGTCTTCAATGGTGCCCTCAGGAAGCAATTCAATACGGAAAAAACACAAACAAAAAAAAGCGTTACCGGCATCCTGATATTTCTCTCAAAGATATGCTGTTGTGTGTTTCCGAAAAATAAATTACAAATCTGACCGAGTTCTTTATTGCGGCAGCTTTATTATTTGACCCAGATATAAAGTTTCACTGCTTTTCATATTATTGAGCTTGCAAAGTTCGTCAACGGTCATGGAATTATTTCTCGCCAGTGAATACAGTGTATCTCCCTTTCGCACCGTGTAGCTTCTGACCGGCCTGGCAAAAGGTGCCTCGCCGGCAAACGGCACCAGTATGACCTGCCCGATATAGATTTGATCGTCCGTTTTCATGTTGTTCATCTTCATAAGTTCTGCCACTTGCGTGTCATGACGCCTGGAAATAGAAAAAAGCGTGTCGCCCTTTTTTACAGCATATTTTTTCGCCGATGGCCTGTTTTCTTCACTTCTTTGTTTTTGCGCTGTTGTTATTTCAGGCAAACAGCTGAAATATTCTTTTACCGAGGCAGCGACGGCAACCGCCATTTTTTTTTGATAATTTCTGCTCTTCAACAAACGTTCTTCTTCCGGATTGGACAGGTACGCGGTTTCCAGTAAAACGGCCGGAATATCCGGCAGCTTTAAAACATTAAAAGGAGCCTCCTGCACCACATCATATTTTAATCTGTTTATTTTGTTTAGATGCTTTATTAAAACATGGGCATAGCTTCTTGAAAAATTGATGGTAGTGGTTTGAAACATGTTCAATATTATCGGGTCAAATTCTTTTTTGCCTTGGCTCGCGGGCACACCACCGATGATGTCAGATAAGTTTTCATTTTGGGCAAGCAGCTTTGCCGCTTCCGAGCTTGCTCCTCCGGTAGAAAGAGAATAAACCGACGAACCCCTGGCTTTGGTATTCTTTGCGGTATCCGCATGCACGCTGATAAAAAGACTGGCGCCGGTATCCCTTGCCATCCTGAGTCGCCTATCGAAAGAAACGTAATAGTCTCCGCTACGCGTAAGTACCGCGCGGAATTGAGGAATTTTATCGATTTCTTTTTTTATTCCCCTGCTGATGGCCAGCACAATATCTTTTTCATACGTTCCCCTTCTGGATACCGCTCCCGGGTCTTCTCCGCCGTGACCCGGATCAATGACAATGATTCTTTTCTTCTTAATCGCCGGTTCCGGCATTTTAATAACCTGTTCCAGAGGCTTTTCCCTCAGCATGATATCGACAACAACCCGGTCGGGCCGTCCCTGAAACTTTTTTAATTTAAATACGTCCGCATTTTTATATTCATTAAGATGAAATTCTACCCTGACTCTCCCCTTATCAAGACTATGAAATACCAGTTTCTTAATTCCCGGTTTGTTCAATATAATTTCACCGGGCAATTCCTTGCCAAGAGATGTTTTTCTGAAATTCAAGGTAATAAGATTATTTGTCTGTTCAAAATTGTAAACGGGTTCCTCATCTATGTCCAAAACAATTCTGGTATGATCAGGAGCCGTCCAGTGACGGACGTTCAATATCTGCGCTGAGGCAAAAACATCTGAAGGGAAAAAGCCAACGATGAATAACAGCAGGAAGAACGTATTCATCATTTTGTATAGTTTATCAGTGAAAGCCATATTAAAAAAATAACAAATTTCCCTGTCAACTTCAACATATAAAGAAACAACGAATTGCCTCAAATAAAATGTTACCGAAGGGGTTGATAAAAGAGGTTCGTTGCCTCAAAAACCGATGTTACCGAGAAGAGAATCGGAAACGGAGGTTTTTATATGAGTCCCCAGGCTAAG
>DSAV01000086.1 GCA_011046295.1 Deltaproteobacteria bacterium
AAATATTTGAACTTGACGACTAGAGATCAACAAAAGTTAATATATTTAAACTATCCCTTGACATTAGTTTAAAAATGTGGTTTTTTGATGTCTATGAGTACTGAAAGTAAGACAAAAATAAACCGCCTCATAGATCAGTGGACTATCGGCGCCCCCGGCGCCACTTCCTATCTGACCGCTTCAGGTTTCAGCAGGGATCTGCTTGTAAAATATAAAAACAGCGGCTGGCTGGAGTCGTTTGGCCGGGGCGCCTACATACGCTCCGGTGATAAGGTGGGCTGGCTGGGTGCTCTTTATGCCCTTCAGACTCAACTCGGACTCTTTGTTCATGCGGGAGGAAAAACAGCCCTTGAATTGAGAGGATATGCCCATTATCTTCCGGCAAAACTGAATAAGGTTTTTCTGTACGGTCCACGGGGACTGATATTACCAGCCTGGTTCAAGGAAGATCGTTTCGACGTTAAGTTTGTTGTAACGCGAACAAATCTCTTCCCCCCTGATAGCCGGAAGGGATTTACTGATTTCAAAGAACGGGATTTTTCGGTCAGAGTAGCGGCACCCGAAAGGGCGGCCATGGAGATGCTTCATCTTGTGCCCAAAGTAGTAGGATTCGACGAAGCCCAGCTTATCATGGAAAACCTGGTCACGCTCCGTCCTGATGTTGTCCAGGGGTTGTTGACGGTATGCCGCTCCGTAAAAGTGAAAAGGCTGTTCCTCTATATGGCGGATAGACAGGAACACAATTGGTTCTCGAAACTGGATTTATCGAAAGTCGATCTCGGGAAAGGGAAGCGGATGATCGTGCCGAATGGACGGTTTAACGCGAAATATCAGATAACCGTTCCCATTGATCGGGAAGGAAGACCTGCGTGATCAACACTGTTTATTTCAAACAAGCCGAATTACTCCTACGGATCATTCCGTTAATCGACAAAGAAGCCGTCTTTGCACTCAAGGGCGGGACGGCTATTAATTTTTTTGTCCGGGATCTCCCGCGTATCTCCGTTGACATCGACCTCGTGTATCTTCCCATTGGTGAAAGGGATGTGTCCCTCCGAGAGATCACTTCCTCTCTTATCCGGATATCTCGGGGCATCGAGAGCAATATCCCCGGAACGAAGGTGATGTCCAGGAAAATCAGGGGGTCCGACTTCTTGAGCGGATTGTTCGTTCAAGGACAGGAGGCGCTCGTCAAGATCGAGCCGAATCTGGTTATACGGGGTTCCGTGTATTCGCCTGCAAGAAGGGTCATCTCTTCGAAAGCCGGCGATCTCTTCGAGATTTCCGTGGAATGTCAACTCCTATCGGAAAATGAACTATACGCAGGGAAAATCTGCGCAGCCCTGGATCGCCAGCACCCGCGGGACATCTTCGATATCATGATGCTTCTCAAGCATGGAAACTTCAACGCCGCCATGCGGAAGGCGTTTATCGTTTACCTCATCAGCCATGAACGGCCCATGGAAGAGGTTCTCATCCGGGATTTGTCGATATCCGGCCTGTCTTCGAAACCGAATTTCAAGGCATGACTTTGGAACAGGTCTCATGCGAGGATATGGAAAAGACCAGGAAGGAACTCGTTTCCATGATAACAGGAGACCTGACTGTCGAAGAAAAACAATTTATCGTGTCAGTCAAGGAAGGGGTGCCCAGGTGGGATCTGATCGGGATTGAAGGCGTTGAGAACCTGCCCGCCGTCAAGTGGAAGCTCTTGAATATCGGTCGCATGAGTCCATCAAAACACAAGAAAGCGGTTCGCAAGTTGAGGGATTACTTGGAGATATAAACGACAGGAAATGAGGGGCAGTGCACACAAAAACTGAAATGGGGCAAAAAAATAAAAGCGATTAAGAACTTCTGGATTCCGGCTAAAAGCATGCCGGAACGACGGCCGTTTTTTATTGCCCATTCATTTTAGTGATTCTTGTTTTAGTCTCGTCATTCAGGAAATTCCACAACCCGATTTGCTTCAACGTTTCTACTTTCGGAATGCCGCCTTCCTTATCTAAAACTAGGCAAGAATGGAATATTCCCGCGCGGCTGAAACGCTAACGAACACTCGTTTGCCGGCTGGAGGAACACAGATATAATTTATAACTAAGGAAAAAAAGCCCGGTTTTTTCCTTCACGCATTGTTAAAAACATCACAGCGTGTTATAGACGTTTCCCGGTATTGTTGCGGTCTTTGCCGCCGCCGTACCGCAAAATTCACAAAAAGCGACTTACTTTTGGAAGCACACACACTGCTGCAAAACATACTGCTGGGACTGAGTCTGGCCGCGCCGATTGGGCCGGTAAATGTGGAAATAATCAAACGCGGGCTGAAATCAGGTTTCAAACAGGCATTTCTCACCGGCACAGGCGCTATGAGCGCGGACGCCACCTACCTGACGCTGATATTCTTCGGGCTGGCCGCATTTCTGAATATAGCCGCCCTAAAAATAGCCTTAGGCTTTTTGGGAAGTTTTGTTTTGGTTTATCTGGGATCTCTGAGCGTAAGAGATTTCTTTCACAAAGCATCGCTAACAGAAAATGAACCGCGGCGGCTTTTTAAAAATTCCTATGCCACGGGTTACGTTATAACCATTTCCTGCCCGATAACCATTGTCTGGTGGACAGGTATTTTCGGAGCGCTGCTGGCCTCGCAGACAGAAACGCAAACAAGCTTATCCGCTTATTTATCATGCCTTACTATTTTACTGGGCTGTTTTATCTGGGTGATTTTTATATCCGCGGCGCTGCACTGGGGTAAAAAAATCATTACTGATAAATTTGTGATGCTTATTTCTTTAATCGCCGGGTTTTTTCTTATCGGCTTTGGAATTTATTTTTTGTGGCGGGCAGCGGGATTGATGTCAGGCTAATGCTCAAAGATTGCTTCTGCGCTCATCGCGCCTCGCAATGACATTACAACACATTCTCACATAGTCTGGGCATTTTGCGGTGTTATCAGAAATCGCGCGGCAGTTCGTCGAGCTCAGCCAGGGAAAACACCGGGCCGTCGGAACAGACATATTTATAGCCGACATTGCAGCGGCCGCATTTGCCGATGCC
>DSAV01000146.1 GCA_011046295.1 Deltaproteobacteria bacterium
AGCTATGCTCACTCAAATAAATGTATTTCACCCCCGCGCGGCAGATGTTTTCTAATAGCAGTAAAGCGCCGATATTAATAATTTCAGCTGAGGCAAAGTTTAAGCAATATCTGGTATTTAGTTCAGAGGCTTTATTTTGATAAAATGCAAGTTCTTCTGTCGGCGATGGAACGATGCCTTTCTGAGGAATCAAAGTGGGCAAATCACCCATGTTTTCGTTCATGATAATCAAGTCAAAGGGGATGAAAAAATCAGCTTCTTTTTTTAAAGAATCGGCCTGGATAAATAGCACATTATATTTTTGCAGTGTTTCTTTTTGCCGGTTTAAAAGATAAGGGGAAATATCCAGCACCGTGGCGCGAAGGTTTGTATTGAGCTCCAGAAAATCACGCAGCAAATAGCCCATTCCGCCGCCGATTTCCAGAATATCGCGCACCGCGGGAAAAGGGATATATTTTTCCAAAAAACGATAGAGGCTGACTCCCAGGGAGGCATTTGTTTTCAGAATGTTGCGGCAGGGGCTGTTTTCAGGATAAAGAGCGTTGCAGACAGTCAGCTCCCAGCCAAGCGTATCTAACTCGTGTGCATGATAGTTTTCTGTTGTGTTCAGGCAATAGCTCATAGAAAATTAATATTGGTTTTTGTGAAAATTATGATATTCAAATACTTAATTTAGATATACAAAAAAAGCCATGAAAATATTTTTCGGCGCTTAATTGGTCAAATTTCGCGAGGAAACGGCATGTCGCAACATTCACAAAAGATAATTGAACTTCTGCGCGCGGATTATCCCGACCTTTCCGCCTGGACGATAATCTGCGCCAGCGACAGGGCGGTAGAGCCGGTTCGGCACCTTATACATGATCGCCTGGGCGGTATACTGCCGAAAATCGAAAGCATTGATTCGTATATTACGGGGAAAATAAGCACTAAACTTAAGCTGCATCCCGTGGCCGGTGATGAGCAGCTTCTTTTGTTTATCCAGTTTCTTGCGAAAAAATATCCGGAAGAACCGTACCCCGCGCGGCACGCCGCCCATCTCTTGCCGTTGCTTCTAAAGCTGGCGGAATACAACATTGGCCGCAAGACAATATTCGGTACGGAGCGCTTTACCGAGGATGAATGGAGACGGCTGGAGGAATATCTGGAAACAGCGCAGGCTTTCCGCAATTGGCTTTCTGAAATGAATTTATTCCTGCCGCAGTTGGAAGTATCACTGCTGGATAAAATAACGCCCGGCGAAAAGGAAATATTTATCGGTCTGCCCGCGATAACGCCTGTAACCGAGCGCTTCTACAGAAAGATAAGCAGGGAAAGATTGATTATTGAGCGGCCGCTTTTCGGCGCCGGTTTATACTATGTGGATAATCTGCCATTTGATTCAGCAAAAAATCTAGTCTCGTCCTTTGGTGGAGAGGTTGAATACGCGGACGGAGCGGATATGGAATTAATATCACTGGAAGGCCTGCATGCCCTGGTTGACCTGGTGACGCTGGAGGTTTCCGCTTTTTTAAAAGAAAGATCGGGCGATGATCAGTTGATGATTTATCTGCTTGATGAATCCCTCACGCCGATGCTCTGGAACAGGGCGCTGCGCCATTTCGGCAATGCCATAAACCTAGCCGTCTGGCTGCCTTTTTCCACCACGGCCGCGGCAAGAAGGCTTATCGCGGAGGTGGAAAAAGCGCGGCACGAGAAAAAGAAGCCGGATTTCAAGAAATTTGCCGCCGCTTGCGCGATGGAGTTGGCACAAAACGCTCAAATTTATGTCCGTGAAGAATGCGAGGCATTTGAAGCAGCCATATCTTTTTCCACACTTCTTGATGAATGGGAAACAAAGCTGGGGCGAAATTTGTCCGATGCCGCGGAAATTCTCATACAGGCAAAAAAGTTCCGTGTCACGGGCAGCAGGGCGGCGCCGGTGCAGGTGGTCGGTTTCGGCCATGTTTCAGGTGAGAGATTCAGCAGGGGGCTTGTTCTTTCCCTGGACAGCGGCATTTTTCCCAGCCAGCCCTTCGAGGGGCCTTTCATCAATCCGGTGCATATTCCGCAGTTGAGAAAAAGCGTTTTTGAATATGAGGATCTTGTTTTCCGGCAGATTCTGGCGCAGGGCGAAAGAATCAAGATAGTCGCGCTAAACGATATAATCAGGGAAAGAACGCCCAGCTACTACCTGAGCCTGCTGGAGCAGGAATTCGGCAAGCCCGTCACGAAGGCGGCATTTAGAGAATCTTTTTCCGATATAAAAAGCGCGCAAAAGCCGGTGATAAAAATAGATGATGATCTTAGAAACAAGCTGAAAGATTTTACCTATTCGTATTCGAGCCTGAGTAAGATCCTGGCCTGTCCTTTTTTGTTTTATCATGAATATATTCTCGGAATCGAACCTCCTTCATTCATGGAAGATGAAGAAAAAATTAATATGCAGATGGGAAGTTTTGTTCATAAATTCCTGCAGCGTCTGTCAACCTCCGCGGGTAAACTTAATGACTGGGAGAAGCTTTTTGATGAGCTGTGGGAAAGCAGGGAGAACGCCGGGGTGAGGGGTATTGCCGGCATTGATATTTACATGCTCAACGCGAAATTATTTTTGCGGGAAATTTATGAAGACGAAAAAGAATCCGGCGAGCGCTTCGTTTTTGCCGATAACGCCGTGGCATGCGAGAAGAAATTTAACGGGACGATTGCCGAAAGTTACAAGATAAAAGGATTTTCGGATAGAATAGCCAAAATGGGGGAACGCACCGAGGTTGTTGATTTTAAGTATTCAAAAAAACGAGACGAATTTAAGCTTCCGGGCAAAACAACGATGCTGGAGCGCTTTAGAGAAAAAAAGATTCTTCATCCCGCCGCGCAACTTGTTATTTATCAATATTTCAATCAGACGCAAGGGGCGCGCTTTTATTTCCTGAAGGAGCCGGGCAAAGACCGTCAGATAACGCTGCCTGATACGGAAATCGCCGATGCCGGGGCGCTGCTTGCGGCCATCGAGGAGCGACTGGATGAAATTATCGGCGGCGAGGAACTTGCGCCAATGCATGATTG
>DSAV01000073.1 GCA_011046295.1 Deltaproteobacteria bacterium
ACTTTTCAATTTTCAACTAAAAATAGTATATCCTCACTAAATGTAGTAGTTAATATACAAGGCTATAGTTGATACACATAACCGCACACGCTCAATTAAACTGCTTATATCTGCGCCGAAAAAAGTAGAAATTTCATCTTAATATCTGACTGTTGAAGAAAAATGGGAGGAAAACATGAAAAGTGAATGTGGATTTGTAACAAAAATAATCGGCGTTTTTGTTTTGCTGCTTTTTGGTTTGGGTATTTCAGGTTATGCATTCGCGCAAGGCTATCACTACCGGGCGACTATTCAATATGACGCGGCTCAGGCCGACATTCCGGAAATTTTAAAAGCGCAGGGGAAAGCCCGAGATGCCGTCATTTACGTGGCGGAATTTGTCGACTCGCGTCCGCTTGATGACAAAAAAGAAATAGGCAAGGTAAGAGAAAGAAACGATGACAAAAATCCCGTTTTTATCAAAGGCGCAAATGCCCGGCATAGCCGTGTCTGACGGCATTAAGGCTTATCTGAAAAGGTAAAAAAGGTAGGTTATAAAGTCGGCGATAAGATTGTGCAGTGGGATTTAAAAGAAGAAAACATGCCAAAGGGGGAAAGCAAACTTATTATCGGCGGTGACATAGAGGAGCTTGAAGTAAACTGCTGGAGAGGTGTTTTCAGTCACGCTTATACCACCAGTGTGAAGATGACCGTTGTTTTTGCCGATTCGGTCAACGGTACAAAACTATACAGAGGCAAAGTGGCGGCTTCATCATCCCAAAATGATGTTTCCTTTTCCGAAGAAATGCTCAGCGGGCAGATAAGTAACGCTTTGGGTGATGCCATAGAAAAAGTATTCAAAGAAAAAAATGTGTCCGATAAAATCCAGGGAATTATGAAGTAAAGGCAAATTAAAAGTTACATAAAAGATCATCCGCTGTGCCGCATCTTTAAAGGGGGGGTGCCATGAATAAAAATATGAAATACTTGATTCTAATTATTACCCTGTTCAACATGGCGGCTTTGACAGGCTGCGCGGGTTTCGGTACAATAATCCAGAAGCACGAGGTGGCGGAAATTCCGGAAATTACCTATGAGCGCATCATAAGGCTCTATAATCCGGATGGGGTTCCGGATAAAACACTGGCGGGAGTTGTTTTTGTCAAGGCAGGCGCCAATGTCTGCACGGACTTTCCGCGCGAAGTAATCATAACAAGCTTGGCCGAACTGGAAGGGCAGGAAAGGCAGATTTACGAATACTACGAAAAGTATGCCATAAAGCCGGCTGATGAAATTTTAGGCTATATCGCCATCGCGTATGAATACAGAATAAACATCTGGGAAAATTTAAAAGACGAAAATTGTCAGTACAAAGTGCAGATTGTCTATCCCGAAACAGTAAGAGGGACAAGCGGCGCAGGAACAGGCGGATATGGCGGCGGCGGAGGATTCTGATTCGCGTTGTCGTCGATAGGCGCAAAATTATTCTGCTGTCTTTACGGGCGGACGGGTAAATAGCGCCAGGATGACGCAGGCAAAAAGCAGCACGGCGGCAATGCCGAAAGGTATGGTATAAGTTCCCGTGGTATCATAAAAAAATCCGGCCAGAACGGGACTGCCGGCGAAAGCCAGTGTGACCACGGGCATTGTCCAGCCGGAAATATAAGGATAGTTCGCGCGACCGAAGTAGGCACCGATCATATTCGGCAGTAAAACAATCATCCCTCCGAAGCCGATACCCATAAAAACGGAATAAAGATAGACAAAAGTAATTCCTTTCGCGTGCATCAGCGAAAGAATACCAAGTAACATCAGTGTCAGGAAAACAGCCGCCAGGTAGCGTCCTTCGAATCTCATTCCCAAAACACCGCATACATTCCTGCCGATAATGCTTGTGCCCAGCATCAGTCCCAGGGCGTATGCGGCGGTCATCGGCGAAAAGTTCAAGTCCTGCAGATACGCCACCTGGTGCGTGGTGAGCAGAGTCAGCACGAAAAGAATTACTGAAAATAAAGCAATCAGCATCCACAGGGCGGGGGAGCGCAGCGCCTCGCCCAGAGTCCAGTCCACGGGTGTCGAATACACGGGCTTTGATGATAAAAACGTCAGTTTATCTATCCAGCTGTTTTGGGAAGAACCGTCCGGCAGCTGGCCCAGCTCTTCGGGCGTGCTTCTGATGAGCGCACCGGCCAGAATCACAGTGAGCAGCAAATGGATGCCGGCAAGAAAAAGCCAGCTTAAGCGCCAGCCTGCGCCGGAAATAAACCAGCTAATCAGCGGCGGGAAGAGAAAACCCGCCGCGCCGCCGGATGTAAAAAGCAGTCCCATGGCCAAAGAGCGTCTGCGGACAAACCAGTTATTAATGATGGTTGTGACGGGCAGATATTCCGCAAACGCGATGGCGATGCCTCCCATGAAACCGAAAAAAAGATAAACGTGCCAGAGTTCACTTACCTGGGACATGCCCACAAGCCCCAGCGCCGCGAAGACATTGCAGAAGATAATATTTTTACGCGCGCCGAAGCGGGCGATGGTAAAACCCGCCAGCGGCCCCAGCATTCCGCCGATAACCATATAAAGCGTGTAAGGCCCGGATAGTGATGAGCGGCTCCAGTGGAAAGTCTCGCTCATCGCGGGCAGAAAGACGCCATAGGCATAGGTCATGGTGCCGCAGATGCCGCCATAGGCCAGCATTACGCCGGCCAGCGAGAGCCAGCCGTGAAATTTATTTTGGCTTACAGATGATTTAGAGTTAATCGCTTTTGAAACAGGCATGATTTACTTTTATCTCAAATTAATATCGCCCGCGGGGGAAATCCGGCTTCTTCATCAAAGCAGCGGTCAAGCGCGTGTGCGTATATTAATATGAAAGCGTGTTTAGTGTCAAATCAATGTAATTTCAAGCCAATACAGCACTTCGAAAACCTTGAACATTCAGCGTTGGCTTTGACAACCGAAAAATGACCATCTGTGACAACCCAATTTTGACCACCCTTGAGCGTACGTTTTCATATTCATGGTGACGGGGGTACGTCACCTTACGTCCTTTCAGTCTTC
>DSAV01000056.1 GCA_011046295.1 Deltaproteobacteria bacterium
CGGAATGATTATTTCCGGATCTTCCTCTCCGGATAATATAGCGCCCGCGGAAGCTTCCTCTATCGCCGCCGAACTGGGAATTGAAGTTCCTTGTCTGGACATGAATTCTGCCTGTTCTTCTTTCGGCATGCAGATTAATTTTCTGGCCAAAATGAATCCGGAGACGCTTCCCGATTATGTTTTGGTCATTGATTCCGAAACACTGACGAAATGCGTTGATTACAATAACCGCAACACGGCAGTGCTTTTTGGCGACGGCAGCGCCGCGGCGATAGTTTCGACAAAAATTCCGTCGCGCGCCGCTTTTTTGAGTTGCCACTTCGATTCGAAACCATCAGGCTGGGTGAAGGTGGGTATTGGTTACGACTGGTATTTCAATCAGGACGGAAACGCGGTGCAGGGTTTTGCCATACGCCAGACGACGGAATCGGTGAAAGTTCTGCAAAATGTTTTTGCGGCAGACGCGCAAAGATTTATTTTTATCGGTCACCAGGCCAATTTGCTGATGCTGAAAGCAGTCAGTGAGCGCAGAGGTATCGCGCCGGAAAATCATTGGTACAACGTGGATCAGTTCGGCAACACTGGTTGCTGCAGCGCGCCTACCGTGCTCAGCCGTCACTGGGAGGAGCTTCAAGCGGGCGACCGCATCGCGATAGCGATAGTGGGAGCGGGTCTTTCCTGGGCGCATATGATGTTGAAAGTGGAGGAGAATAAATAATGGATAAACCGGTAGCAATTGTTACAGGTGGAGGAACAGGTATCGGGGCGGCTTGCAGCCGCGCTCTGGCCAAGGAAGGTTTTCGTGTGGGTATTAATTATATACCTATTATGGAGGAACCTTCAAAAGCTGTTTTGTGCGAGATAAAGGAAGGATTTCTGATCGAAGCCGATCTGACGAATCCTGAGCAGATAGACAAGATGGTAAACGAAATTAAAGAGGTTGCAGGCCGCGTGGATGTTCTGGTCAACAGCGCGGGCATTTCTATTAACAGTGATATCAACGCGATGAAAATCGAGGAATTCGACCGCCAGCGTGAATTGGTGCGCGGCGCCTGGTATTTGACCAAGAAGATTCTCCGGCAGTTTATGATACGGAAAAACACAGGACGGATTATTAATATCTCCAGCGTAGTCGGTCATACGGGCAATCCCGGACAGATTCCCTACACCATGGAAAAAGCGGCCCTGGACGCGTTTACAAAATCATTATCGAAGGAATTATGGGGGAGAAACATTCTGGTTAACTCTGTTGCCCCCGGCTTCATTGATACGCCCATGACCAAAGAACTTCCCGGCCATGTCAGAGAAAAAATGATGTCCAATATTCCTTTAGCCAGACTGGGTCAGCCCGAAGAAATAGCTGATGTAGTCGCGTTTTTGGCGACCAGGGCAAGTTACATCACTGGAACAGTCATTCACGTTAACGGAGGAATTTATGGAGGTTAATGAAGAACTGAAAAAAGAAATTGTTTCGCTTGTGCCGCAACAGGCGCCGTTTCGTTTTATTGATGAAATTATCAGTCTTGACGAAGAAAATATTAGCGGCGCTTACCGTTTTAAGGAAGATGAATTTTTTTACCGAGGCCATTTTCCCGAGCGTCCTATTACGCCAGGCGTAATTTTGATTGAAACGATGGCGCAAATTGGAGCAACCGCTTTTGGAATTTATCTCATGGCGTGTCAGAAACAAATGCGGCCGGCAGAAATGGAAAAAGCGCTCAGCCTGTTTTCTTCGGTTGATGGCGTTGAATTCAAAGGGATTGTAGATCCGGGTGAAAGAATAATTGTGAAGGGCAAAAAAAAATATTTCCGCAAGGGAGTTTTGAAAGTGGAAACAACGATGGAAAGAGAAAACGGCGAGGTAGTTTGTTTCGGAACGCTTACGGGGGTGGTAGTTAAACAATGAAGAAACGTGTTGTTATTACAGGAATGGGGGTTGCCGCGCCTAACGCCCATGGATTAGAAAATTTTGAACAGGCGCTGAGAGAAGGGCGTTCCGGGGTACGTTTTATTCCCCGCTTGCAGGAATTAAAATTTGGTTGTCAGATTGCCGGCGTGCCGGAAAATTTTGAAGAGATTCGCAAAAGCTATTTCGACCATGAAAAGCTCATGTCCATAAACGATAATATCGGGTTTGCGTCAGTTTCCGCGGTGGATGCCTGGAGGGACGCGGGATTTGGCACTCTCGATGACGGGGACGATAATGTCGATTGGGATACGGGAGTTATTGCCGGTTCCGGCATCGGCGGCATGGATACGATTGCTACGATGGTTGTTCCGCAGATTAACGAAGGCAAGGTCCGGCGCATGGGCAGCCGCATTGTTGAACAGGTAATGGGCAGCGGAACCAGCGCGCGAATTTCCGGGCTGATCGGCGCGGGTAACCAGGTAACATCCAATTCGTCCGCCTGCAGCACCGGCAACGAAGCGGTGATTGATGCCATGTTGAGAATAAGAATGGGACTGGCCAAACGCATGGTGGCCGGAGGTTCCGAAGGCGCGTCGCCTTACATCTGGGGTGGTTTTGACGCGATGCGCGTTATCTGCCGAAAATTCAATGATAATCCCGCTGCGGGGTCGCGTCCGATGTCTGCTTCCGCCGCGGGTTTTGTTCCCGGCTCGGGCGGCGCGATGATTGTTTTGGAAGATCTGGAAACAGCGCTGGCCCGCGGCGCGAGGATTTACGCGGAAATAATTGGCGGCTATGTAAACTGCGGCGGGCAGCGAATGAGCGGCAGTATGACCGCGCCCAACCCTGAAGGCGTGCGGCGCTGTATTCGCGGTTCCATGGCCGACGCGGGAATCAGCGCGTCGGATATTGATGTCATCAACGGGCATTTAACGGCGACATATGCTGATCCATACGAGGTGAAAAGTTGGGCGGCAGCTCTCAAACGAACGCCGGAAAATTTTCCCTACATTCAGTCGACAAAATCACTGATTGGTCATTGCTTGGGCGCGGCCGGTGCAATAGAGTGCGTGGCCAGTATTTTACAGTTGTATAAAGGATTTTTACACC
>DSAV01000006.1 GCA_011046295.1 Deltaproteobacteria bacterium
TAACGACTGATCTCCTCCCGCTCATTAAGCCCCAATCGCCGATAACTTACACCTTCCATCTCTAACGCCTCCCTTCAATATCCACCATAGAATACCAAAGTGTTGCGCTAGATTCTTGAGTCTAAGTAAAACCAGGATTGACGTTTTTTTATGAACTCCAAAAGCCTGTCTTCTGCTTTTCTTGCAAAGTCAGGGTCTCCTACAGAAAGCCATTCATCCATCACCAGAATCTCGGGTGGTTGCAATGTGGCAATGGAAAAGGCTAGCCGCATTTGCATGCCTGTGGAATAAGTTCGCAGGGGCATCCGAATGAAATCGCCGAGTCCAGCAAAGCTAACAATGTCGTCAATTTTTGAGGCAAGCCATCGCCGACTGAAACCAAGGAGTGCGCCGCGTACGTAGATATTTTCAATTCCTGTAGCTTCACTATCCATACCAAGATTCAGGTCGATCAAGCTGCTGACACTGCCCTTGACTACGGAGCTGCCTCCTGTCGGTTCATAAACACTGGAAATGACGCGCAGCAATGTGCTTTTGCCCGCACCGTTATGGCCAAGAATACCTATGCGATCACCTTCCCGCACTTCAAGAGAAATATTCTGCAGTGCTCTGACCACAACGAGCCCCCGTTCGTTAGAACCCATCAGCCCGCCCGTCGCCGCCTGCATAAGCTGATTTTTCAGGGAGCGCGCCGTAGTGTTATAAATCGGAAAATCGACGCATACACTATTAAAAATAATATGTGACATTATTTATACCTTATAACCAATAGGCAATACGAGAGCGAAACCGCCCGTAAAATAGGATGGTAAAAAACCATCCTGCCATTGCCAACAAAATGCCAAACTGCCAGGTCAAGGCGGAAGGAAATGTTCCCAGAAGCGGTGCACGGACGATCTCAATTAAATGGAAAAAAGGGTTTGCATTAAGCAAAAGAATACCCGCCCTTTTCGGCAATAGCTCAGGCATCCAGATGATCGGCGTCAGAAAAAAAAGAAACCTGCAACAGGTTGGCAACAATTTGTGGCAAATCACGATAGCGGGCGCAAAACACACCAAGGAGCAGTGCCATCCAGGATAAATTGATCAATAGCAGCATAAGCCCCGCGATTGCCAAAAAAGCAGTGGCCGAAACAGGCACCCAGAAGAAAAGCAAGACAAGAGGTAAAATTACAAGGTTGTGGAAAAAAATAATCAGGTTGCGCCATAAAACCCTGAGAATGTGCGTGAATAGCGGTAAAGAGATTTGCTTGATCATGGCTTCGGCGGAGGTGAATCCTGTGCAGCCCTCGTTGAGAGTCGTCGTGATGAGAGTCCATACAATCAACCCGCTTGTCAGGAAGGGTAAAAACTTTTTCATTGGTGCGTCAAAGATAGTGCCGAATACAAAAGACAGCGCTACAATCATCACGCCCATACTGATGGTAAGCCAAAATGGTCCAAACGATGACCGCCTATAACGCTGACGAATATCCTGCCAGCCAAGAATGCCGGCCAGCTGATAACCTTTAAGCGCCGCCAAGATATCGCGCCAACCAGATTTAAATAATTCATTCATGCGATTCATCATATTTCCTGTAAAGCTGTTGACGGTATATCAATGCGCCACGCCTTCTTTTTTGGGGTAACTTTTTTTATAAGAGAATACTTCTCTTCTAGCCATAATTACAACCATTTAACTTTTTGCGTTTTCCAGTAATCATGAAAAGTTAATATTCGCTGTGCCTGTTCCGACGAAAAGAGAAACGGCTCAACATCGCGGGCCAAAAAGCTCAAATCAAGCTTCCGAAGTCTTTCCTCAAATAACCGCAGAAATTGTTTTTTATCGATATTTGCAGCTTCAGCAATGTAGTTAAAATCCGGTGCAGCCAATCCCATTAAATAGGAAACATCAAAAAGGTCACGCCCCTTTTCGCGCTTTCTTTCCAGGACAGTCATCATTTTCTGAGCCAGCAGTACAGATGCCGGCGCAACACGAATCTGCCGGTAAAGGGCAAATCTATTCATGATGTATATTTGCGGTTCGTAATTTTTCTTTTTGGTCTCGGTATCGATGCGAATGAGAATTTTGCGCGAACTTTCCGGGCTGATTCCTGCCTGATAAAGAATATCGGGAAATTTAATATAACAATGGTACGCGCCTTTCTCCACAAAACGATATTCAATCAAAAAGCCTTTGTTCATCATATCTTTGCAGACGTTTTTCAGCAAGATTTCAAAGTCGCCAAAAGACAGCCCGAAATTATCAAAATCAAGGTCTTCTGAAAAGCGGGGGTTTTGGTAGCGTATGCGAATAGCCGTGCCGCCAATGAAGCTTAGCGATGCCGATAACTTTTCTTTGAATATTGAATCTAATATTTCATGCTGTAAATATTCGACAAGAACACCCTGCGGATTTCTGCTTCGCAAATCCAGCGGAAAATAATCAAATATTTGCTCTATGGTAAGCATCGCAGGGCCCTTGTTTCCATTTTTTTTATTCCAAAAACTGAAAGATACTTAAGATATTTATCAGGATTAATTTTTCCCGCGATCGCGTTCATGTTGAACCGCATATTTTCAAAGTCGGCATCGTTTCTGATTTTGGAAAGATTTAAGTAAAGGTAGTCCAATAACGCTTTTTCCGGCTCGGCCATCAGGTAATGGCCGTATTCTGTTTTTATTTCCGAATAACCCCAGAAAAGTTCCGGCTTTATATGGCGGTATAAGAATGTTCCAAAGTCATTGGTGAATTTTCTGTTGATCCTGGCCGTCAGGCTGGTATAGGCATAAACCATTTCAGGGATGAAGCCATGCCAGGCCAACGCGCTCTCCAGGCTAAGATAGCTTGGTTCATAAAGAAAAGCCGCGATTTCTTCGCCTTTAATTCTTTTTTTGTCCTTTGCAAAAGCATAAATGCCGTTTTTCAGGCGAAGCAAATGACCTTTCTTAACCCATAAACTAA
>DSAV01000172.1 GCA_011046295.1 Deltaproteobacteria bacterium
CTGCTTTTGGAATGTTTTGATACAAAGATTTAAAAGAAAAAATCATTTTTTGCCAATGGGATTTGCCATCCGCGGAAAAACCGGCGGCTAAATCATAGGTTAGCCCCCCGATATTTAGAGAAATCAGTTTGGCCATTTCCTCATAGTTTAATCCTGCCGCGCCCATGCCGAGCATTATTTTTCCTAAAAGCGGTAGGTATAATTGATATTCTTCCGGTATGTTCGATAAGTCAAAAGCTAAATCGATGTAAGCGATACCGTTTGTAAAAATATCATGTTCCAAAATATTTACTTCGGATATCTTGGCGCTTTTGGCGGGAATAATTTCTACCGATTTAGGGATATCATCTATCTGTAATTTGGGCAGAGAGCGGGCGGCTTCAGGTGAATCTTCTTCCTTTTGATATTTTTTTAATTGCGCGGCTTGATCGTCAATTTCCTTCAACTGTTGCGGTGAATATTCATTTTTAATTTTAGCCATCTTTTCTTTAAATTCTTTCTCAGTTCGCTCGTTGAAATCAGGATCCGGCTCCATCACGGACATCAGGCGATGGCTGTTGTCGATAAACCATTCTTTGGTAATTTTTTCGAAGATGCGCGGATCTTGTGACAAAAGACCGCGAATTTTTTCAATCCATTGAGGAAAGTTCAGGCCGATTAACGGATCGCCATCGTAGAGCCATGTTTGAAAAACGCTGCCCATCAGAGATATGCCGTAAGGGTAAGAAGCGCGGACAATTTCTCTTCCGTGAAACTCCACCTGATGAAGAATTCCTTCTATAAGTTTCTTTTCATAACCTTCCGCGACAATTTGTCTAAGGGTATCCAAAATCAGTTTTTCAATTTTTTTTACATCCGTGCTGTTCGTATTGCGCAGGCCCACGCAAAACATTATTTGCCGAAGGTCGCATTCCGTGCCGCTTACCGGCGTCAAATCCTCGCCGAGGCCAGAATCAATAAGCGCTTTGCGCAGGGGACTGGCCGCGCTGCCGATCAGCAAGCCGGAGATAATCTGGAGCAGAAGCGCTGTTTCATAGTCTTTGTTTTCCGCCAGCATCCACGCCAGATTGACCATTGTTTTCTTTTCGAGTGACTCATCTTTCCCCACAGGATAGGCGTGTTTAACATAACGTGGCTTAGAAAAAAGCCGCTGATTGGCGATTTCAGAATTAACGGTGGTTTTGTCAAATCCCGCCAGCATCTCCGAAACAAATGAAAGATGTTCGGATATGGGGATGTCTCCATAGAAAAAGAACCGCGCGTTAGATGGCGAATAGTAACGCTGGTGAAAATTCTGAAATTGTTCGTAGGTTAACGTGGGGATAATTTCCGGGTCACCGCCGGAATCAAAAACATAGACACTGTCCGGATATAAATTTTCCTGAATGGTTTTATACATCAGCGCGTCGGCGGAAGAATAAACGCCCTTCATTTCGTTGTAAACGATGCCGGAGATAATCAAGTCACTGGATAAATCGCCGGGGCGTGCAAATTCTAAATGATGTCCCTCCTGAAGGAAGGTTTCTTCCAGCAGGCGAGGGTGAAAAACAAGGTCGGTGTAAACGCGTGCCAGGTTGTAAAAATCCGCCTTTATCTGGCTGGCCACCGGGTAAATGGTTTTATCCGGATAAGTAAAGGCGTTGATGAAAGTCTGCATGGAAGAGCGCATCAGCTCCTTGAAAACATCCTTGAGCGGATATTTTTCGGAACCGGCCAGAGCGGAATGTTCCAGAATATGCGGCAGACCTGTGGAGTCTTCCGGCGGTGTTCGCAGGCATATCGCGTATAAATTTTCCCTCTCGACGGAATGCAGGTGCAAAATCCGCGCGCCGGTTTTTTCATGTTCGATTTCATAGGCGGTAATTCTCAGCGCGGGGATGGTCTCAACGCGCAATACTTTAAATCCGGAAAATTTGTCACCGGAGTTCAGAGTCGGTTCGGGGTGATTTAATGTTGCGGACATACGAAAATCCTTTTCCTGTTAAATTGATTTATGAGTAATAAAATTACGGAAAATATAAAGTTGAATATGGCGGAAAAATTATCACATAACCTTTGCGCGCAGATTCATTATTTGCGTTCTGGTGAATACCGCGTCGATATCTTTTATATATCGCAGAATATTTTCCCTGCCGCCTTCTTCGCGGTCGATTAGCGCGACAACTTTAGCCACAAAAAGCCCCGCTTTCCCGGCCTGCTCAATCGCGGTGATTGTAGAAGCGCCGGTGGTAATTACGTCATCGATGATGACAACTTTTTCTCCGGCGGCAACATTGCCTTCAACCGCGCTTTTCGTGCCGTGTTCTTTCACGTCTTTCCGGACGATGAAAGACTTTATCGGTTTTCCTTTTTGGAATGATATCACGGAAACAGCGTTGGCAATCGGATCGGCGCCGAGCGTAAGGCCTCCCGCCGCGGTAACATCATCATTTTTCAGAAGATCGAATATGATTTCCCCGATAAGATTCATGCCCTCGGGGTCAAGCGTTGTCGGCTTGCAATTGAAATAATAATTGCTTTTCTTGCCGGAAGCGAGGGTGAAAGGAGGGTCTTCGCTGTATTTAAAAGACCTTTCAATGATGATTTTAGCCAGCCGTTCTTTCTTTTTCTCTATGCTCATTATTTTTTTCCTTAAGCTTTCTTTTTTAAATTATGAAGAAGACTTGTCTGCTTTTAACACGAATTTTATGGGAACTTCCACCCACATGGTAAACGGACGGCCGGATTTTTTTGCCGGCTCAAACCGCCACGCTTTTACGGCATTAAGAGCGGATTGGTCCAGGATGGAATAACCGGATGATTTTCTGATTTTTGCATTTTCCACGCGGCCGGTAGTCAAAATTTCGGCGGAGACCAAAACAATTCCTTCGTAACCGCGCACGCGCGCGATTTCCGGATAAACCGGCGGCATGTTTTCC
>DSAV01000179.1 GCA_011046295.1 Deltaproteobacteria bacterium
CCGTGAGATTAAAAAAGTCCAGAATATGTTAAATGGGAGACCGAGAAAAACCTTGAACTGGGAAAAACCTTGTGATGTATACCTACAAGTGTTGCGCTAAAAGGTTGAGAGTGCCTATTATGTGTTTTAAGCAAAAATATTATTCCTGATATAAATGGGATAATATTTAAAAAGTAATTCAATAAAATAAGTATATATGTTAAAGACTGCGTTCGTGTTATGTACAAATAATGTTTACAGGGAGATTATGCATGCAGATTACTTCGGAAAGCGTAAAGATAGGGCACCCGGATATTGTCTCAGATTCGATTGCTTCGAATATCATCGCGGCAATACTCGAGGAAGAAACAAAAATTGGAATGGACGTAAACTCAATGCCTCACTGCGGCATCGAAGTCTTTTTAGGCAAAGGACTTTGTGTTGTTGGCGGAGAAGTATCCACAAGAATTTATGTTGATATTGAAAAAACAGTTCGCCAAACCGTACTTGGTATTGGTTATAAAGATTGCGCGTTAGGGCTAAACGGAGACTCTATGGGTATATTCAACGCGATTATCCCGCAGTCTCCGGATATTAATATAGGAACAAGAGCGGATATGGGAAAACATAAAGAAATCGGAGCGGGCGATCAGGGAATCATTTATGGCTTTGCCTGCGATGAGACCCCAGAACTGTTGCCTCTAACATACGTTTTAGTAAATCGGATGATGCGCGCGTTTGAAAATTGCGGCAATCCGATTTTTGCTCCGGACGGAAAAGGGCAGGTTACGGTGGATTATGACACAAACTGGCGACCGCAAAAAGTTACCACGGTTCTTATGTCCAACGCAATTGACTATCGTCAGGTGCCGGATAAGTTTCGTTCGTCTATTGAGGAACAGGCGCGACAAATAGCCTTTGATTGTTTAAGCGACTGGGTATGTAATGATACAAAATTTATTTTTAATCCCACTGGTGAATGGAACGCGGTTAATTCATGTTCCGCGGCGGATTCAGGGGTAACCGGGAGAAAGTTGGTAGTCCAACTCTACGGAGGGTATCCGGGAGCTCAGCTGGGAGGTGGTTCCATCGTAAATAAGACACCTGAGAAAGTGGATTGTTCAGCGGCATTTGGCGCCCGCTATGTAGCAAAAAATATTGTTGCCGCCGGTTTGGCGACAAAATGTTCAGTTCAGCTTGCCTACGCCATCGGTATCGCACGGCCGATATCTGTTTACATTAATACTTTTGGCACGGGAAAAATGTCCGATGAAAAAATCGCGGGCCTTGTGGATAATGTTTTTAATTTGACCCCCCAGGGCATGATCGAAAAATTTGATCTTTTGAAAGCAAATATCTACAGAAGAATTCCGAAAACATTATTCATGGAAAAAGATTATTCGTGGGAAAAGACAGATATGGCAGTTGAATTACAAAGAAATCTCAAGTAAACACAAAAAAGGATGGCAAGAAAAATGACTTTCCTCGAATTTGATAAGTCTTTGAAATATAAAATAGCGGACATCAAACTCGCTCCGTGGGGGCAAAAGGAGATGCAACTGGCGCAAAATGAAATGCCCGGTCTCATGGCTGTGCGCAAAAAGTACAGCACAAAAAAACCACTTAGAGGCATGAAAGTCACCGGAAGTCTGCATATGACGATACAAACGGCAATGCTTATCGAGACACTGAAAGCATTGGGGGCGGATATCCGCTGGGCTTCTTGCAATATTTTTTCCACGCAGGATCACGCGGCGGCTGCGGTGGCGAAGGCGGGTCTGGCAGCGGTATTTGCCTGGAAAGGTGAAACGCTGGAAGAATACTGGTGGTGTACCGAGCAGGCGCTGACCTGGCCGGACGGCTCGGGACCGGACTTAATTGTTGATGACGGTGGCGATGCAACTCTTTTCATTCACCAGGGAGTAAAGATGGAGAATAACCCGTCACTGTTTAAGAAAAAAAGCAACAATAAAGAGTTTCAAATTATAATTTCACGTTTGGAGGAATCGTTCAGGCGTGACCCCAAAAGATGGCAAAAAGTAGCGTCTAAAATACGCGGTGTTTCGGAGGAGACAACCACCGGTGTTCACCGCCTTTATCAGATGCAGGAAGCGGGAGAACTGCTGTTTCCGGCAATTAATGTAAATGATTCAGTAACCAAGGCAAAATTCGATAATCTTTACGGATGTCGCGAATCACTAGCTGATGGAATCAAAAGAGCGACAGATATCATGATTGCCGGGAAAGTCGTCGTAGTGTGCGGATACGGAGATGTTGGCAAGGGTTGCGCTCAATCCATGAGGGGATTCGGCGCGCGCGTGATTGTCACGGAAATCGACCCCATTTGCGCCCTGCAGGCGGCTATGGAAGGGTACGAAGTTAAAACTTTGGAAGAGGTTCTGGATATCGGGGATATTTATGTCACGGCAACCGGTTGCTGCGACGTGATTAACGGCAAACATATGGAAAAAATGAAAGATGAAGCTATTGTTTGCAATATCGGACATTTTGACAGTGAAATAGAAATGCATTATCTGGAAACAAGCAAGTACTGCAAAAAGGAAACCATCAAACCGCAGGTCGATAAATGGAAGTTAAAATCGGGACGCTCCATTATAGTTCTGGCAGAAGGCAGATTGGTAAATCTCGGTTGCGCTACCGGTCATCCCAGTTTTGTTATGAGCAACAGTTTTACCAACCAATGCCTGGCACAAATTGAATTAGCTTCCAAAAAGTATGAAACCGGAGTCTATACCCTGCCCAAAATTCTTGATGAAGAAGTTGCCCGTTTGCATTTGGATAGAGTAGGAGCAAGCCTGACCAAACTCAACAAAAAGCAGGCGGAATATCTGGGTATAAATATCGAAGGCCCGTTTAAGCCGGAATATTACAGATATTAGCTTTAGAATCGCCGCCTAGATCAAAAAGTTTCAAGTAC
>DSAV01000147.1 GCA_011046295.1 Deltaproteobacteria bacterium
ACATCAAACAAATAATATAACATCCGGTTGAAAACATTTTTCAACAATAATTTAATCAAATTAATTCGGTACGCTAATGGATTGCGGCCCAATTGTCAAGGTTTATAGGATTACCATCAAGATAAGATGAAGCCAGAAACATCCTTTGTATATACCCGCAATAACTTGGATTTTTGTATGTGCTTGAATCGCTAGTTTCCCGAAAATAGTTTTGTTGTCTTATGCGCGATTGAGCAGACTGATTATCAGCGGGACGCGCCGCCCAGGCGGCGGCGCCAATCTAGTAACATGAAGTAAAGAAACATGAATACCGTGTAAACGGCTGACGGTAACGCAGCTTCCTCGGTAAATAAGGTAACGGCCAGGCCTCCGGCAATACCCTGATTCTTCAGTGTTCCCAAAAGCATTAAGGAGGTAATTTTGTCTTTTCCCAACTTTAATAAAATGCCTGCCCTTTCGATTAAAAAGCCCAAAACAATAACCGCCGCGAAAATAATTGCAGCAACCGGCAAAATCATCATTGGCCGGGCAAAAAGCAAATCCCTGTTGAGTCCTATCATTGTGTACAGAATTATGAAAAACCCCCAGTCGGTAACTACACCGCGAACGGAAGCAATCTTTTCCTGCAGATTGAAATAAAGAAGTATCCTGGAAGCAAAAAAAGGAAATATGATTAATAACACCAAGGCTTCTATTAATTTTGCCGTGTGGTTGAATTCTGTTTCAACAAAAATGAAAAACATAACCGGCATTATGAAAAGCGCCGCCAGGTACGTGCTTACCGTGCCGGCAACTGTGTATGATACGTTACCTTTTAAAATAGCCGAAAAGGGAATGACGGCAACCGCCGGGGGAACGCCGGCAATCAGCACAAATCCTATCCAGATGTTTTTATCTTCAATAAATATAGCAGCCAGGGCTAAAAGCGTGCCGGTCAAAATTACATAAGACATTACTAGTCCTGAAATGGAGGGAGCAATTAAGGCGCGCCCGGAACTAAAAAAGCTATTGGGCACGCTGGTCGTCGCCAGGGTCATAACCACCGCCAGCGCAGGCAGCATCAAATGCTTTGACCATATTGCCGCCTGCGGCAGGACAATGCTCAAAATAACTGCTGACAAAAGAATAAAGATACGATTTTTTAATAACCCAAATATATTAGTCAATCTTATGGCCATGTACGTCTTTTATTGTTATTTTAATAATTATCAACTTTTTCAAATATTTTTGTCAACCTTTGATGGAATTTTAAATATTGACGAATAACAGGAAAACAAGTGGAGTTAATACGGCAGACAATCGGAATTGACATACGCCCAGTAGCGCTTTGCCTTGCCGTACTTAATTCAGGCCATTAATACTTTTTACCGGCGGCATCGCGACATCAGTTCGATTTTATTTGCAGTAGTGGATATTTGCTGTTACTCTTCCCCACGACGGCATAAAATAATAAACCGAAAAATCAGGCCATACATATATTTTGCCGCGCGGGGAAAAGGGAATCTTTCTTCGCTTAGCCGTCCTTCTCATTTTTTTCCAATTCCATTTTTATCGATAAAAAAGCCAGCATGTCTTTTAGTGTGACGATACCCAGCAGGTCGTCACCATCCACCACCATGAGCCGGCTGTTGCCCGTTTTGTTCATAATTTCCAAAGCTTCATTAGCGTCTGCATCCGGGCCAATTGAGGTATTTTCATCACAGGGCTTGACAATAGCCCCCACTGTTTGCCTTGACCATTCATCACGCGGAATTGAAGTAATCTGATTCACCGATACGCAGCCGGCAACTTTACCGAAGGAAAGCACGGGATACATCTGATAATGATACCGGTAAACATAATCTCTGACGAATTCTTCCAGGGATAGTGCGCGCGAAACAGCAACCGGCTCACTCACCATGAAGTCTTTGACTTTTTTCGATTGAAAAACTCCGCGCGCCAGAAGCTGCTGATATGAGCGTTGCGCGGCTGTCCTGATAAACAAACCAATCATAAACCACCACAGACCGGCGACAAAATTACCGAATAGAATTAAAATTATACCGGCGATAAGAAGCGCCAAACCCAAACCGGAGCCCACGCGCGAAGCAATGGCCGTTGCCCAGCGCAAATTATTTTTCCATTTCCACAAAACACAACGTAAAACTCTTCCTCCATCCAGAGGAAAGGCGGGTAATAAATTAAAAACCGCTAACACGATATTCAACCAGGCCAGGTACGCCAGCACACCACTAACTGCAACCGGCCAGCCCAAAAGCGCCGACCAGTAAATCATAAATAAAAAGAACAACCCGATTGCCCCGCTCGATAAAGGACCGACAATAGCCATAAAAAATTCCGCACGTGGACTCGGCGGATCGCTTCCCATTTCGGCTACCCCGCCGAATATAAACAGGGTAATTCCCCTCATGTTAATCCCGTAATTTCTGGCCACAACAGAATGAGCCAGTTCATGCAAAACAATGGATAAGAAAAGACCGGCGGCCCCTGCCACTCCCATCCACCAGTAAGTAGAAGCGGGCAAATCCTTATAATACTCCGGGAAGAGTCCGCTGGCCAGAGACCACGTTATCAGGGCGGCCAAAATAAGCCAGCTAAAATCAATCTTTATTTCAAAACCCAGAAGCTTGAACAAGGTAACGGAACGACCGAACATTTCTTATCCTTTCGCGATCTTACTTGTTAGTAACAATAACTCATAAATGATAAAAATCAATATATTAATTTAGTGCGACAAATTTTATCGCCATTTTTATAGTTATTTTCTTTTTAAAAACATTCCTGTTGCCTCATAAATAAATGTTACCGAAGGAATAGCATTTTAAGGAAACGTTGCCTCATAAAAGATGTTACCGAAGCCGGGTGATCTTTTTGAGCTTCATTTCTATGATGTTTCTTAA
>DSAV01000132.1 GCA_011046295.1 Deltaproteobacteria bacterium
CATCTCCGGCGAGCCAATCGAGCGGCTCTATACGCCGCTGGATGTTTCCGGCCTGGATTATAATGAGCAGCTTGGCTATCCGGGACAATTTCCTTTCACGCGCGGTGTACAGCCCACGATGTATCGCGGGCGTTTCTGGACAATGCGCCAATACGCTGGTTTCGGCAGCGCCAAAGAAAGCAACGAACGCTACCGGTATCTTTTGGAGCAGGGGCAGACGGGACTTAGTGTCGCGTTTGATCTACCCACGCAGGCAGGTTACGACAGCGACCATCCTCTTTCGATGGGTGAAGTCGGGAAAGTCGGCGTGGCGATTGATTACATCGGCGATATGCGCGTGCTCTTTAATAAAATTCCTCTCGATAAAGTAACCACATCCATGACGATTAATGCTCCGGCCACGGTGCTTTTGGCCATGTATCTGGCGATTGCCGACGAGCAGGGCATACCCTACGATAAGCTCGGTGGCACGGTGCAAAACGACATTCTTAAGGAAATCACGGTGCGCGGCCAGTATATTTACCCTCCCGCGCCCAGCATGAAGCTCACCGTGGATTTGATTGAATACTGTTTTAAAAACGTTCCCCGCTGGAACTCCATCAGCATCAGCGGCTATCACATCCGCGAGGCAGGTTCCACCGCCGCGCAGGAAGCTGCTTTCACCATCGCCGACGGCATCGCTTACGTGCAGGCCTGTGTGGAAAGAGGCCTTGATGTGGACAAATTCGCTCCGCGTTTGAGTTTCTTTTTTAATGCTTTTACCAATGTTGTGGAAGAGGTAGCCAAGTTCCGCGCGGCGCGCCGCGTTTGGGCAAAAATCATGAAAGAACGTTTCGGCGCCAAAGACCCGCGCTCGCTGATGCTGCGTTTCCATGTGCAGACCGGCGGCGTTACCTTAACCGCGCAGCAGCCGCTCAACAATATCATCCGGGTCACGCTCCAGGCATATGCCGCCGCGCTGGGTGGTTGTCAGTCGCTCCATACCAATTCCTATGACGAGGCACTTTGCCTGCCTACCGAGCAGGCGGTAACGGTCGCGCTGCGCACGCAGCAGATTGTGGCCGAAGAAAGCGGCGCGACTGATTCGATTGATCCTCTGGCCGGCTCTTATATGGTGGAGGCGCTCACGGATAAAATTGAAAAGCAGATAAATGATTATCTGGAAAAGATTGAGCGCATGGGCGGGACGTTAAAAGCCATCGAAGAAAATTATGTTCAAAAAGAGATTCAGCAGAGCTCCTATCGCTTTCAGAAGGAAATCGAAAATAACGAACGTGTTTACGTGGGGATAAATAAATACACAATGGAAGAGGCGACTCCGGCCAATTTATTGAAAATTGATATGAAGGTAGGTGAGATAGAAAGCGAAAAGCTGCGCAAGATGCGCGCCGAACGTGATGCGGCAAAATGGAAAAAAGCGTTGGAGAATTTGAAACAGGTTTCTCTTTCCGGCGAAAACGTAATGCCCGCGGTGATTGAAGCGGTCAAAGCCGAGGCGACGATTGGGGAAATTTGTGACGTCTGGCGCGACATTTACGGAGAATATAGACCAAAACAATCATTTTAATAGGTTATTGAAATTAATTAGTGTAACTGGAGAATAGTTTCATGAATAAAGATAGAAAAATCAGAATCGTTTTAGCCAAGCCGGGACTCGACGGGCATGACCGCGGGGCGAAGCTTTTGGCGCGTATTTTTATGGAAGCGGGTATGGAAGTTATTTATACAGGGCTTCGCCAGACGCCGGAAATGATTGTGGAGACCGCCCGGCAGGAAGACGCGGACGTTGTGGGCTTGAGCAGCTTATCCGGTGTGCACAATTATTTTTTTCCGCGCGTGATGGAACTGCTCAAAGAAAAAGATATGGAAGATGTGCTGGTGGTGGGCGGCGGGATTATTCCCGAGGAAGATATTGAAGGGTTGAAAAAAGCCGGTATTGCCGCCATTTTCGGGCCGGGCACGCCGACTACGGAAATTGTGGAATTTATCCGGGCCAACGTCCGTAAATAATTATATAAAGGAGAGGAAATGAAAGTTCTGAAAATTGACCATATCGGCATTGCCGTAAAAAGTATTGAAGAGGCGAAAAATTTATATAGCGGGCTTTTGGGTTTAAAACATGAAGGCAGCGAAACAGTGGCCGAGCAAAAAGTGACCACGGCATTTTTCCCGGTGGGCGATACGGAAGTGGAACTTCTGGAGTCCACTTCGCCCGATGGTCCTATTGCTAAATATATCGAAAAGAAGGGCGAAGGTATTCAGCATATTGCTTTTAGAGTGGAAAATATTGAAGAAGCGCTGGCGGAACTAAAAGCCAAAGGCGTTCAGTTAATTGATGAAAAACCACGCCGTGGCGCGGGCGGGGCAAAAATTGCCTTCCTGCATCCGAAATCTACTTTTGGGGTATTGATTGAGCTTTGTGAGAAGGAAGAATGACGCTTAGAAACCCATAATATCCCCAAAGCCCTGCTGTTACTTTTGAGACTACGAATACAAGGCAGAGCCAATTTAGCTTTGCTGTGTATTTGGCAAATTATTTTATAAAAGAGCTAGGTCGTAATTATAAGGTTTGCCATTAACAGCAATTTTCCAATTGATGTCTTTATAATTAAAGGCCATTTTTGCCGCTGGTTACAAAAAAGATTAACGAGGTGATCGCGCTTAATCTGCTGTTTGCCACCTTTCTGCCCCAGTCTGGCTATCTGTCCATTCTCAATATGGGCGACGGCACAGGTCTTCTTGCCTGGCGGTCCTTTGTATTCTCCGGCCGCGCGGTTTTTCTGTTGAAAAATTAGGCATAATACCAAAAAACGGGGTACTATTTTAGCAAAATATCATGGATAATTTTTCTTTTGCGCCCTTTGTTTGCGCCCCGATGCAC
>DSAV01000083.1 GCA_011046295.1 Deltaproteobacteria bacterium
ATTATCGGCGGCGAGGAACTTGCGCCAATGCATGATTGTCAGGATTGTAAATACTGCCAGTTTCAGGCTTTATGCGGCAGGGAAGATTATTACAAGGCTACACGGAGCGATAGCTGATGGAAAGTATTTTACTGAAATCCTCGGCCGGCGCGGGAAAAACAACCAGACTCACCAAAGAGGTGTTCAAAAGAATTGTTGCCGGCGGGAAATATATCGCCGCTCTGACCTTTACCCGCGCCGCTACGACGGAGATGCGTTCCCGCATCATGAAAGAGATTGCCGGTAAAAAGGAACTGCCTGTGCTGGAGCGCCTGCGGCTGATTATGGAAGCGGGTCGCGTCGGGTATTCCACCATCGACGCTTTTTTCTATCGTCTCTTTGCCGCGGCCGGGTTTGTGCCGAAGCTCGCGGACGAGAAGGCGCAGATGGAGCTTTCCCGTGAAATAGAATCTCTTTTCCGCGACCAAGTCAGGCAAAGCTCCATGGTCAATAAAATTATCGTGGCGGCCAAGATTTTGAGGACGGACATAGACACGCTCTGGAAGCCGCTGGCGGATGAACCGACCGTCGAGCGCTGCCTTATGAATCTGGCCGGCCTGGATAACATTGATGAGTTGATGAAAGAAAATGCTGTTTTAAGGAATACGCTTGCCTCTCTTGGCGAACGGGCCAAAGCCCTGGCCGATCAGGTAAAACCCAATGTCAGAAACCGGGTTATAAATTATTTTGACGATTACGATAATTTTATATCCAAAACCGTGGCCACTCATTGTGATTTGGAAAATTACACGAGCCTGGGAAAGAATATCGATTGGAATGAAAAATCCTATAAAGAGCTAAACAGAATATTCAAGGAATACCGGCAAATTTCCGAGAGTCTGGCCATCAACAAAGCGCTTTTGAGAGAGTTGGCCGTGACTTCTCTTTGCGGGTTGTATCTGGAAGCGGCAAATAAGGTGAAAATGGAAAAGGGGCTGATTTTTTTCCAGGATGTGCGCCGCAGCCTGCTTGCGCTGGACAGCGAAACAGCAGAAGAGCGCCCCAAACTCATGAGCCAGTATTTTTCCCTGGGGCTCGACCGTACCGAGCATCTGCTGATTGACGAATTTCAGGACACCTCCAAAGGTGACATTCAAATACTGCTGCCGCTGATTGACGAGATTTTATCCGGGCACGGTGAGAGCGGCGGAAGGTCGTTTTTCGCGGTGGGGGACTGGAAACAGATGATTTACGCCTGGCGCGGCGCGGACAGAGAAGCTTTGGAAGAGGCCATCGGCGGCTACGTTCAAAACAAAATAATCACGCAAGATTCGCTTGCCTGCAATTACCGCAGCACACCGTTGCTCATTTCTTTTTTTAACGAACTTGTCGGCCATCTTTATGAAGGGAAAGAGAAAGCGGAAACGCAAAAGGCGCCGCCACCGGAAGAGAGGAAAGATTTTGACGGCGTGACGGAAGTGAATCTTGCAGAGCTGGAAAAGGACGGCATTTCGGAAGCGCCTTTTTATCCCGCGATGGTTGAATATTTAAAAGAAAAAAAATCTCAGTACGGCTGTGCCTGGGGAGATATGGCCGTGCTGGCTCTGACCAACAACCATGTGCAGAAGATAGAAGCCGAGCTTTTGAAAAACGGCATCGGCGTGGCCGCGGTGAAGGGTAGGCAGCTTCTTTCCACGCAAGAAGGCGTGGGCGTTATGCTTTTTCTGGCCGCTTTACTGGGCAAAGATGATGGAAGAAAATTTCTTCATGCCGCGGCAAATTCCTCATTATGGAAAGAAGTATTTGGTGACATTGAAAATATACGCGCGGAATTTGCCCGGAAATATCCCCAGCCTTTCGGATTGCTGGCGGTAAGTCATGCCATAGAACTTCTACGGGGGAAGATTTCTCCGACAATACTGGATATCTGGCAGGATGAAGCGCAGACTTTTTTTACCGAAGGCGGTGTTGGCGTGGATGAATTTATGCTGCGGATGTTCAATGTCCGCTTCAGCGTAAAAGTGCCGGAAGCGGAAAAAAGCGTGAATATCAAAGTTGATACCATTCATGGGACAAAGGGTCTTCAGTTTAATCATGTATTTGTATTTTGGAATGAAGAAGAAAGAGGCGCGCCTTTTTACCTGGAGTCAAAAAAATGTCATGTGCAATTTTCCCGTCTGGAGATTAAATTTCTCGAAGCAAGCAATTCGGAAATGGCCGAAGAGATCATCAACAGGCACCGGACAAATCTAACGCGCCTGCGGCGCGAAAAGGCAAATGTTTTCTACGTTGCCGCGACGCGGGCGGCAAAAACACTGACCGTATTTTTGCCGAAAAAAAAGGATGATAATTATAAACCCGTGCATCAGGCGGTGTTGGATACATTCACGCGATTTGCGCCGGTAGGGACTAAAAAAGAAATCTGTTCTTCATCCGGCAGAAAAAAGGAAAAAGAAGATATAAAAATGATTGACGCGCCCGCCGGGCAAAGCGGCGAGCCGGAAAAATACGGCGAGATTGACTCGACGATGTTTTCAAGCAATATCAAGACAGGTATTTTACGAGGCGAGCGGCTGCATCGCTGGCTGGCGAAAGTATTTGACTCTTCGGCGCTTCCTGCGCCCGGAGAACTCAGCAAAAATGAATATGAAGCAGCGGTAAGGTTTATAAAAAGAGATGATGTGTCCAGCGTCATGTTCCGACCGGGCAAAGTATATGTCGAACAGCAGATATCGGATAAGGAAAGTTTCGGCATCGTGGACAGGATGATTCTATCTGATGACCTGGTTACCATCATTGATTACAAATCCGGTTCACTGAGAGGGCTAAGGCAGAAATACGATGAACAACTCCGGCGTTACACCAGGATTATGAAAAACCTCTATCCGC
>DSAV01000201.1 GCA_011046295.1 Deltaproteobacteria bacterium
ATGAACGTGCATGATTCTGAACAGATGGCTGCTCTTTTGGCCGAATCCGGTTATAAGCTGACCGAACAATATCAGCTGGCCGATTTAATTTTACTCAACACCTGCTCGATTCGCGAAAAAGCACAGCAGAAGGCGTTCAGTGAATTAGGCCGGTTGGTCAAGCTCAAGAAAAACAATCCGAAGCTGATTATCGGTTTTGGCGGTTGTCTGGCGCAGCATCTGGGTGCGCATGTTTATCATCGCGAGGGTGATGTTGATTTTGTTTTCGGTACGCACAATATTCGCCTGCTACCGGAGATGGTGGCTGCGGTGGAAAAAAAGCGGCAGAGAATAACCCGAATCGATTTTCATAAAAATTTGCCTTCAGCCAACATTTTTGCGCCACCTCCCAAAGGTTCTGTTAGCTGCTTTGTCACCATAATGCAAGGCTGCAATAATTTTTGCGCTTATTGCGTTGTGCCTTATTTACGCGGCCCGGAAATGAGCCGAACGCCGCAGGAGATTATCGAGGAAATAAAAAAGTTAACCGATTACGGGATAAAAGAAGTAACGCTTCTGGGGCAGAATGTGAATTCCTACGGCCAGACGCTGGATGGACAAATTAGTTTTGCCGCGTTGATCAAAAAAGTCGGGCAGGTTGACGGTATCGAAAGGATAAGATTTACGACGTCACACCCCAAAGATTTATCCGAGGACTTGATCAACTGTTTTGCCGAAGAGAAAAAATTATGCGAGCATATTCACCTGCCGGTGCAATCCGGGTCGAACAAAGTACTTGCCCTGATGAACCGCGGATACACGGTGGAGGATTATATCGGAAAAGTTGCTCATTTACGACGGGTTTGCCCGCAGATTAGCATTACCTCGGACATTATCGTCGGTTTTCCTCAGGAGAGTGAGGAAAACTATCAAGAAACCATTGACATGATGGGAAAAATCAGGTTTGATTCCGTTTTTTCCTTCAAGTATTCCGAGCGCAGGGGCACCGCCGCGCAGAAGCTGGAAGGCAAAGTTGAAGAGAGTGAAAAACTGCGGCGTCTAAAAGCATTGCAATTATTGCAGGATGAATATACGCTGGAAAAAAACAAGGCTCTGGAGGGAACAGAGCAGGAATTACTGGTGGAAGGCGAAAGTAAGAAAAATATAAATGACCTGATGGGAAGAGCGCGGTCATGGAAAATAATTAATTTCCGAGGGAACCGGGGCTTGGTGGGAAGGTTGGTTAAAGTAAAAATATCCAGGGCTTATTTACATTCCTTAAGAGGCGAAATAATTTAAAAGCAAGGAGGATGGTAATGCTGATTGAGATGAAAGTATCTGGCTTAACGATTGATCCGGTTACCAACACCCCCATTGTCATACTGAAAAGCACGCAGGAAAACAAGGCTATACCTATCTGGATAGGCTTGTTTGAGGCCAGCGCTATCGCTACCGAACTGGAAAAAATCATTTTTTCCCGGCCCATGACCCACGATTTGTTCAGTGAATGCTTAAAAGCGTTGAATGTGAAAATAATGAAAATAGTAATTGAGGATATACGCAACAATACTTTTTTTGCGAATATTTACATGAGCAGGGAGGGGCAAAATTACACGATAGACGCGCGGCCCAGTGACGCTATAGCGCTTGCCCTGCGCGCATCCGCGCCGATATTCGTGGATGACAGTGTACTGGAAAAATCGCGCAGTGTTGATTTCGGCATGAAAATATCTGACTTGGAAAAATTAAGCGAGGATAAAGTTAAAGAATTTCTGGAAAATCTTTCTGCGGAAGATTTTGGCAAATATAAAATGTAAGAATTATGGGAAACCTGATTCGTGAATTTCAAATTTACCTAGAAGTGGAAAGAAATGTTTCGCCATACACGCAAAAGGCTTACATTGCGGACGTGCAGGAATTCACCGCTTTTCTTCAAAAAAACGGATTTATAAAAAAAAAAGATGAAGTAGCGCAGGCGAATGCCGAGGCCATCCGGGCTTACCTGGGAGAGTTACACCGCCGGAAGGCAAAGAAAGTAACGGTAAACCGCAAAGTTTCTTCTTTGAGAGCTTTTTACAAGTATCTTGTTCGCGGCGGTAAGATGAATTATAATCCGGCAAACATGGTGCAGACGCCGAAAACCGAGAAATACATGCCTGTTTTTTTGTCGGTTGATGAAACTTTTGAGCTTTTGGATGATTCCGGTGAAAACAAAAAGCCGGATTTGCGCAGGCGGGCAATTATGGAGCTTTTTTATTCTGCCGGGTTGCGCTTGAGCGAGTTGGCGTCGCTCAATGTTATGGATATTGATTTTCAGCAGCAATTGGTCAAAGTGAAAGGAAAGGGAAAAAAGGAGAGGATTGTTCCCGTAGGTAAGTCGGCGCTGTGCGCAATTGAAGAATATTTGAAAATGACGGACGGGCTGAGAAAAAAATGTGAAGGGAACATTTTTGAAGCGCCTCTGTTTTTAAATGCAAGGGGAAGAAGAATAACCGCGAGAAGCATAGCGCGGATAGTGGATGAGGCGGCGGAAAAAAGTGGTATTGGACGTAAAATAAGTCCTCATGCTCTGCGCCACAGTTTCGCGACACACCTGTTGAACGCGGGAGCGGATTTGCGTTCAATACAGGAATTGCTGGGGCACAAGAGCCTTTCCACAACGCAGAAATATACGGCCGTGAACATTAACCGTATGATGGAGATTTACGACAAGGCGCATCCGCGCGCTAAGAGTAAATGAGACTTGGTTTTTTCCAAGGCGAAGCCGCCGGGAAAGACCATAGTCGAATTTATCCCGCGCAAGCGCAGCGCGACACGGGATCTGATATAGATGGCACTTGGACTTTTCTCAGGCGAAGCCGCCGGGAAAGACCATAGTC
>DSAV01000052.1 GCA_011046295.1 Deltaproteobacteria bacterium
TAATTGAAATTGACGCGGGAAAGCTTGAGCCGCAGGTGGCGTTTCCGCATCTGCCCTCCAACGTTAAAGGCGTGAGCAAGGCGGGCAAAGTAAAAATCGATCAGTCGCTTATCGGCTCCTGCACCAACGGCCGCATCGAAGACTTACGCGTGGCGGCAAAAATTCTCAAAAAACGCAAAGCCGCCCCGCATGTGCGACTGATTATCGCTCCGGCAACTCCGCTTATCTACAGGCAGGCGATGCAGGAAGGCTTACTGGAAATTTTCATGAAAGCAGACGCGGTTATTTCTCCGCCATCTTGCGGCGCGTGCCTCGGCGGACATCTGGGCATACTGGCCGCGGGAGAAAGAGCGGTGGCGACGACCAACCGTAATTTTGTGGGACGCATGGGGCATCCGAAAAGCGAAGTTTATCTGGCCAGCCCCGCCGTCGCGGCTGCCTCCGCAGTGCTGGGAAGAATTGCTTCACCCGAAGAACTTTAAATAAAAAAGGATTTATAAAAATGAATTTCACTGGAAAAGTTTGGAAATTTGGCGACAACATCGATACGGACGCGATTATTCCCGCCCGTTATCTCAATACTTCCGATCCGGAAGAACTGGCCTCGCACTGCATGGAAGACGCGGATCCCGATTTTATAAAAAAAATGAAGCCGGGAGATATTATTATCGGCGGCGAAAATTTCGGCTGCGGTTCATCGCGCGAGCACGCGCCTATCGCCATTAAAGCCGCCGGAATTTCCTGCGTGGTGGCCAAAAGCTTCGCGCGTATTTTTTATCGCAACTCCTTCAATATGGGATTGCCGATTTTTGAATCCCGCGAACTTTTTGGCAATATTGCCGAAGGCGAAGAAATAAACATCGACAGCGTCAAAGGAATAATTTCTATCAGTGGCAAGCAAAATACTTTTTCCATAAATCCCATTCCTCCTTTTATGGAACAGTTAATCGCCGACGGCGGCCTGCTCAAACACATCGCGAAAAAGTGAAATAATTATGGCAAAAAAAGATTTTTCTATAGCCGTCTTTCCCGGTGACGGCATTGGTGAGGAAATTATCCAACAGGCTGTTAAAGTCCTGCATTTTCTCTCTGACAAAATCAACTTTGATCTGCGCCTGAATGAAGGAAATGTCGGCGGTGCCGCTTACGACATCCACGGCACTCCCCTGCCGCCGGAAAGTTTAGAAATGGCGCGGCAAAGCGACGCGGTTCTTTTTGGCGCGGTGGGCGGACCGAAGTGGGAAAGCCTCGATTACGCGGTGCGTCCGGAAAGAGCGCTTTTGGACCTGCGCAAAAAGCTCGGGCTTTTTGCCAACTTGCGCCCGGTCGCCGCTTTTGAGGAATTGCTGCACACCTCCACGCTGAAAGCGGAAATCCTGCGCGGCGTAAATATTATGATTGTCCGCGAACTTACCGGCGATGTTTACTTCGGTCAGCCGCGCGGTGTAAGCAAGGAAGCGAATGGACAGAGTACCGGCGTCAACACCATGATTTATACCGATGATGAAATCCGCCTCATCGCCCATCACGCTTTTAAAATAGCCAGAAACCGCAAAAAAAATCTTGTCTCCGTGGATAAAGCCAATGTTCTGGAATCAACCGAACTTTGGCGCGATGTCGTCACGGAAGTTGGGGAAAATTACCCGGATGTAAACTTAAGCCATATGTATGTGGATAACTGTGCCATGCAGCTTATTCGCAATCCGGCGCAGTTTGACGTTATTCTGACCACAAATTTATTCGGCGATATTTTGAGCGATGAGGCCGCGATGCTTACCGGCTCGATAGGCATGCTGCCTTCGGCCAGCCTTGGCGCTGATCACGCCATGTATGAACCGATACACGGCTCCGCGCCCGATATCGCCGGACAAAATATCGCCAACCCAATCGGTACTATTTTGTCCGTGGCGATGATGCTGCGTTATTCAATGAATCTGCCTGACGAAGCAGGCCTTGTCGAAAAGGCGGTGGAGCAGACACTCAAAGACGGATTGCGCACTAAAGATATTTATCAGTCAGGTGATAAACTTGTCGGAACCGAAGAATCGGGGGATCACATCGTAAAAAATCTGCGGAAATTTTTTAATTAACAATGTATGCTGATAAGCATAATCGTAAACTCACGGCTGATTTTTTCAAAGGATGAAAACTATGGAAAACGCCACTTTGCTGAAAAATATAGCGGTATCTCCTCCCCTGGCGAAAATCTACCAGAGACTAGGCTTTAGAAAAGCAACATCCCAAATATCATCAAAAACACAAAAAGAAACTGATCGCATCATTGCCCAAGCCGCGTCGCTTATATCGCTTAGCGGCTCTTTTTTGCGGCTATCCATCAACGACAACAGCAGCGGCAAAATATTACTTGCCGGCGACGTAACTTTCCAAAGTAAAAAACTATCTGTTTTTCTTCGTAACTGCAAAGAAGCGGTTCTTATGGGCGCCACCGCGGGCGACGAAATTATGGAGGCAATCAAAGAAAAAAGCGCGCACGGCGACCTGCAGGCCGCTGTGATTTACGACGCCACGGCAAGCGAGATGGCGGACGCCGCGCTCGACTGGATTATGGAATACATAAATCAGTTAATCCGCCGCGAAAGAAAAACTCTTTTACCCCGGCGCTTTTCCGCGGGTTACGCCGATTTTGATTTATCTAATCAAAAAATTATTCATCAAATTCTCGCGCTGGAAAAAATCGGCGTACAGATAACTAGCGAATGTATTCTGCTGCCGGAAAAATCCGTCACCGCTCTAACCGGCATTTGCGGCTGATATAAACATTTGTTTTCACTGAATCAAAAATAATTCCACTTCTTGATACAAAGA
>DSAV01000185.1 GCA_011046295.1 Deltaproteobacteria bacterium
CTGAACTATGAAACTGATTCTTATTCGCCACGGCGAAACCCTTTGGAATAAAGAGGGTCGCGTGCAGGGTACGAGCGATATCGAATTAAGCGATATTGGAATGAATCAGGCCGGGCTTCTGGCTTCATCTCTGAAAAACCAGCACATTGAGGCAATCTATTCCAGCCCTTTAAAAAGAGCGCTTCAGACCGCGCAAATAATCAACGAATTTCATTCGCTGCAAATTCATACCTATAAAGAATTAATGGAGATGGACCAGGGCATTTTTGAAGGCCTTTCTTTCAAAGAGCTCATGAATGATAAAAAAGATTTTTTAAAAAAATGGATTGCTGATCCCGCCAGCGTTAAGATGCCCAAGGGCGAATCTTTGACAGAATTGCAAGACCGCGCCTGGCGGATTGTGGAACATATTATTTCCCAAGGCAAAAACGCTCTGGTTGTGTCGCATAATTTTACCATCGCTGCCATTTTATGCCGCTTACGCGATATAAGCCTTTCCCAATTTCGCAGCACCTGCGTTGATACCGCCTCTAAAACCATTGTTCGCATAGATAACAATTTGCCGACAATCGAATTGCTTAACGACCGCTCTTTCCTGTTTACGTAAACCACCTGTTTTCCTATAAGACAATTTATCATTCACGCATTCTATATTTTTATCCTTGACAAGAACATCTATCCTATGCTTATTCCCGCTCAAACATAATTGCTTTAAAGCTAAATGATTTTACCTATTAATAAAACATGACAAAACTTAAAAGCTCTGGCAACGCAAACAAAAACCTATCCGGCATAAATACCAAAAGCGCCGCCCTGAAGCATCCGGCAGAGATTTACCGCAATCTCATCGAGGCGACGGCTGATTCCATTTATATGGTAGATTCATCCTGCCGGTATATTTATGCTAATCCTTGTTATTGTTCGCGGCTGAATCTGCCGCTTCAGGAAATTATAGGCCAACATTATAGTGATTTTCATAATCCTGAAGAAACCGCGAAGTTTGAAAAAGATGTTTTGGAAGTACTGCAAAATGGCGAGCCATTTCAGAGAGAATATAAGAGCAAAAGAGACTCAAACGAATTTCTGCGCACTTTTTATCCCATTCGTCAGAACCCTTCCAATAATATTTCCGCTGTCGGCGTTATCGCCAAAGACATTACTGATTTACGCCACGCGCAGGAACTTTACACCACTTTGGCCGAAAATTCTCCGATTGGCTTTCTAATGATTCAAGACGGCATTATAAAATGGACCAATAAAAAACTACGCGACTCGATGGGTTATTCCTCAGATGAATTAACGGATAAACCATACTCGTCTTTTATTCATCCTGAAGACCGTCAGCTCGTCAAGGATAATTCCGTCGCCATGCTGCAGGGAACAATTTCCTTGCCGTATGAATACCGTATCATCACCAAAAGTGGCGAACACCTGTGGCATGTGGGAACAGTTTCCTCCATCAACTACCGGGGACAAAGAGCTGTTTTGGGAAGCCAAATGGATATTACCTCCCAAAAGCAGGCGGAAACAAATCTGCGCCAAAGCGAAGAGCGTTACCGCACCATTATTGATACGATTACCGATGCCTATTATGAAGTTGACCTGGCCGGTAATACTACGGTTTTTAACGAAGCATATCTTAAGCTATATGAATACACCGCTAAAGAAATGCAGGGGAAAAATTACAAAACATACGTGGACAAAGAAAAAGCGCAAATGGCTTACTGGGTTTTTAATCAGGTTTTTAAAACCGGAAAACCCACAAAAAAAAATGGAATGGGAAATAATCACCAAAAGCGGCAAAAAGAAAAACGTGGAGCTTTCCGTGAGCCTGATTATTGACGGTAATGGAAAAGCGCAGGGTTTCCGGGGAATCATCAGTGATATTACCGAGCGGCAAAAAGCTGAAGAAATCATCCGTCATCAGGCGTTTCATGATCCTCTTACCGGCCTGGCCAATCGCATACTGTTTTATGATCGCATGCAAATGGCCTTTAAGTTGGCGAAAAGAAATCAAAAAATGGTCGCGGTTATTATTCTCGACATCGACCGCTTTAAAGAAATCAATGACACTCATGGTCACATGGCGGGAGACAAGATTCTCGAATCGGTAGCGGAAAGATTATCCGGCTTGGTGCGGTCAAGTGACACAGTCGCTCGTTACGGAGGAGACGAATTCACTCTAATCATGCCCTCGCTCTCGTGTGAATCCGACGCGCTGGTTATCGTCAAAAAAATTATCTCTGTTTTCGATAGTCCGTTTCATATCGAAAAAACTTCTATTAACGTCACATCAAGCGTGGGAGTGGCCATATATCCGGCACACGGAACAAATGCGGATACGCTGATGAACAAAGCTGATAACGCGATGTATCGGGCTAAAGCCATGGGTCGCAATAAGTTTTTCTTCTATGGCGACGGAGAGATTAATTCTTAACTCCGGGGAAAAACATCTCAATACTTTTTTTAACGTCATTAAGCCATTTTTCACGCTGATCTTCTGAGCTAGTCACAACAATATTGAATGCTTGACGGGAATAATTGGCGACGCTACACAGGCCCAAGATACAATTTTTCCATATTGTTTCCAAGGGATCGCCGAAAACATCACGTTCTCGTTCAGGCTCTGTATTAGAAGTGTTGAATACCAGCGCAGTACGTGCTTTGAGCAGACCTTTTGGCACACCTTTTGGCACACCTTCCCCTGAATCGCCTTCCAAAAATTCATAAGCAATGCCAGGACGAAGCACACGATCCACCCAGCCTTTTAATATCGCAGGAGGCTGTCCCCACCAATTCGGATGCACAAC
>DSAV01000017.1 GCA_011046295.1 Deltaproteobacteria bacterium
ATGAGCCGTTGTTGCAGCAACGAACCGCGAAGGCTTATTTCCGCGTCTATTGGCTGCGCGATACCCGTGGATAAAAGCGCGTACGGTTACATCAGCGAACACCACGCCTTTGGTTTTACCGAACGTCAGACCGGTGATTACGCGGAAGACCTGGCGGCGGCTATGCTGGCCTCAACGCTGGGAATTGATTTTAACGTAGATGAAAGCTGGGATGAAAAAAAAGAATTGTTCAAAATCAGCGGGAAGATTGTCGGTACAAGAAATATCACGCAATCGAGCGTCCTGAAAAATAAGGATTACACCACCGTGCTGGCGGCGGCGGTCTTTGTGTTTTAGGGCGATGAGACATTGAAAGGGAGGAATAAAATGATCACAACAAATCGTGGCGGAAGAGGAATGGGAGGTGGCCAGGGCCAAGGTCAGGGGCGCGGCGGAGGCCGCGGCCGTATGGGCGGTCCGCTTGCGGCAGGAGCCGTTGGTAATTGTATATGCCCTCAGTGTGGTCATCGTCAGCCGCACGAGCGGGGTGTTCCCTGCACACAGGTAAAATGCCCGCAGTGCGGCACAGCAATGATGAGGGAATAGAAAAGATATTAAAGAAAGGAGGATTTTGATATGCCTAGAGGAGATTCAACAGGCCCCATGGGTATGGGACCAATGACCGGCCGGGGAGCCGGGTATTGTGCAGGTTATAATATGCCTGGTTATTTAAATAACGCCGCAGGTCGCGGTTTTGGAAGAGGTTTCGGACGTGGATTTGGTTTTTGGGGACGCGGCGGAGGCCGTGGTGGCGGATTTGGTTGGAGAAACCGTTTTTTTGCCACAGGTGTTCCGGGCTGGTCCTGGTTCGGTGGTTATAACGCACCATATCAAAATGTTGATCCGGAAATGGAAAAAAAAGCTCTTCAGCAAGATGCTGAAGCTTTAAAATCTGAAATGGATGCAATAAAAAAGCGATTAGAAGAGCTGGATGCTAAGCCTAAAAACAAATAATTAAGCTAGAAGTTGCAGAGCTTAATAAAGAAGAGCGTTATGCCCGGTGATGACAGTGCGGTCAGCGAATACCGCACTGTCATCTGGTTTAATTAATTCTAATATAAAAGGAGAAAATACATTGAAGATAGCATTAACGACATCAGGCAGCGATTTGAAAGCGCCGCTGGATAGCCGTTTTGGGCGAGCGCCGAAGTTTCTCATTTATGATATGGAAGCGGATAAATTTGAAATTGTGGACAATGCCCAGAATCTCAACGCGGCGCAGGGAGCGGGAATTCAATCCGCGCAAAACATCGCCCGGTTGGGTGTTGGGGCGCTTATCACGGGCCATTGCGGCCCGAAAGCTTTTCGCGTGCTTAAGCAGGCGAGTATTAAGATATACAATGCCTCTGCTGCTACTGTAGGTGAAGCGCTTGAGCAATATCGCGCGGGAAAACTAACTGAAGCATCGTCAGCTGATGTGGACGGACATTGGGTATGATCAGCAGGCCGATTGTTTACCGGTCGATAGGTGTTATCCACAGTGAGCATGCGATTGCGGAAGAAACGCCGATTCAGCCGGTTTATGCCAGAGGCTGCAAAGGCCAGGTGAAAGTATTTGCGGAATTTGCCGACGGGTTGAGAGACCTGGATGGGTTTTCGCATATCTATCTCCTGTATCATTTTCATCAGGCGACTCCGGCGAAGCTGTTGGTGAAGCCCTTTTTGCAGGATGTGGAGCGAGGCGTGTTTGCCACAAGAGCTCCCTGCCGTCCCAACGCCATCGGTTTGAGTATTGTGAAATTGCTGAAACGTGAAGGAAATATTTTACATGTGGAGGATGTTGATATTCTTGACGGCACGCCGCTTCTGGATATTAAACCTTACACGGCGAAGTTTGACCTGCACGATGTCACAAAAAGCGGCTGGCAGGATGAAGTGGAAGAAAACGCCGCGCGCAAGCGCGGAAAGAGGGACTACACAAGATGAAAACATCTTTGGAGTGCATCCCCTGTTTTGTTCGGCAATCTTTGGATGCGGTAAAAATGATAACGGACAACGCTGCCGAACATGAGCGTTTGATGCGTGATTGTTTAAAGTGGATAAGCGAGCTCAATATTGAGCTTTCCCCTCCGGCTGTGGCGCAGCTTTTACACAGAAAATTGCGCGAAGTAACAGGGGTAAATGATCCTTACAAGGCAGCCAAGGAAGACCATAATAATTTGGCCAGTGAGCTTGTTGACTCGCTTAAGTCGCGCCTGCGAGCTTCGAATGAACCCCTGTTTATGGCACTAAGTTATGCCATCATGGGTAACGTGATAGATTTGGGGGCCAAAAACGGTATCAGCCGTGAAGATATTTATGTGGAAATGCAAAACGTGGACAAGCAGCAACTTTTCGGTGATCTGAACGCCTTTAAAAATGCGGTGGTTGAGGCGAAGAAAATACTTTACCTTGCTGATAATGCCGGAGAGATATTTTTTGACCGTCTCCTTATTGAGCAGCTTCCGGCTTCGCGGGTTACACTCGCTGTTCGCGGCGCGCCGGTCATCAATGACGCGACGCGTGAAGATGCGGAATTAGCGGGTATTGGGGAAATCGCGGAAATTATCGACAATGGTTCCGATGCGCCAGGTACTATACTGGAAAACTGCGGCCTGGAATTTCGGCGGCGTTTTGAAGATGCCGACATGATTATCTCCAAAGGTCAGGGTAATTATGAGACGTTAAGCGATGTTGAGAAAAACATTTTTTTTATTTTGAAGATAAAATGCCCGATAATTAGTGCTCACGCTGGATTGCCAG
>DSAV01000151.1 GCA_011046295.1 Deltaproteobacteria bacterium
GGTCATAACACCACCGAGAGTTTCAATACCCAGCGAAAGCGGTGTAACATCAAGCAGTAGCACGTCTTTGACGTCTCCCGCCAGAACGCCACCCTGAATAGCCGCGCCGGTCGCAACCACTTCGTCCGGATTGACACCCTTATGCGGTTCCTTGCCGAAAATCTCTTTGACCTTCTGCTGAACACGGGGCATTCTGGTCATTCCCCCCACAAGGATGACTTCATTAATATCTTTTGCAGACAAATTTGCATCTTTAATCGCCGTCTTACAGGGACCAACAACCTTTTCAATCAGGTCTTCCACCAGAGATTCCAGCTTGGCTCTTGTCAATTTGATATTCATGTGTTTGGGGCCGGAAGCATCAGCGGTAACAAACGGCAAATTGATATCGGTTTCCATTGCCGTGGAAAGCTCCATTTTAGCTTTTTCCGCCGCCTCTTTAAGCCTCTGCAGGGCCATTTTGTCGTTTCTCAAATCGATAGCCTGATCTTTTTTAAATTCGGCGACAAGGTAATCCATCACACGCTGGTCGAAATCCTCGCCGCCCAGGTGTGTGTCTCCATTGGTTGATTTGACTTCAAAAACGCCGTCACCCAACTCCAGAATGGAAATATCAAAAGTTCCGCCACCCAGGTCAAATACTGCGATCTTTTCGTCTTTCTTTTTATCCAGGCCATAGGCCAGCGCAGCCGCCGTAGGTTCGTTGATAATGCGCAATACATTCAAACCGGCAATACGCCCCGCGTCTTTTGTCGCCTGTCTTTGAGAATCGTTAAAATATGCGGGAACTGTTATAACGGCATCCGTTACCTTGTTTCCCAGATAGTCCTCCGCCGTTTGTTTCATTTTAGTCAAAATCATTGCCGATATCTCAGCGGGCGAATAATTCTTGCCTCGAACACTTACCTGCGCGTCGCCATTGGGTGCCTCCGTAATTTTATAAGGACTGATTTTAACATCGTACTGAACATCTTTAGAATTAAATTTCCTGCCGATCAGCCTTTTGACGGCGTAAACTGTATTTTCCGAATTGGTTATCGCCTGTCTTTTGGCCACCTGACCGACCAATCTTTCGCCACTTTCCGTAATGGCAATTATTGAAGGCGTTGTTCGATTACCTTCCTGGTTTGCTATAATTACAGGATCGCCTCCTTCCATTACTGCCACGCATGAATTTGTTGTTCCCAAATCAATTCCTATAATTTTTCCCATTTGTTACCTCCTATTCTCCATTGTCCGCTTTTTTCTCGCTTGTTTTTTTGCAAACGCATACTTTTGACGGCCTTAGCAACCTGCCGTTGAGCAAATAACCTGTAGCGATTTCACTTACTACTTCATTTTCCTCGTGTTCATCGCTATGCACCTGCATCATTGCCTCATGATAGTTGGGGTCAAAATCCGCGCCTGAACTTTCAATCTTCTGCACCCCATGCTTTTCCAGGCAGCATAAAAGCTGCTCCTGAATCAATCTGATTCCTTCCTTAAATTTTTCTACTTCGGGGCCACCTGTATGTTCCATGGCTCTGTCGAGGCTGTCCATGAACGGCAAAATATCTTTAATCAGCTCTTCGTTAGCGTATCTCACTGTATCCGCTTTTTCTTTCAGCGCTCTTTTCTTGTAATTATCCAACTCGGCAACTGCCCGCACAAACTTGTCATAATTTTCTGCGGCTTCTTTTTCTTTTTCTTCCAATTTTACTTCCCGCTCCTTTTCGCCAGAAAGTTCCTTTTTCTGGGTTAATTCAGCTTCCTCACGGGAATTTAGCTGATCTTGCTTTGCCGCATGTTCTTTTCTTACTTTCATCACATCCACCTCTGTAAAATATTTTCTATTTTATATCAGGTTTTTGAAACAGCTTGATATCCACCAACTCACAAATTGCGTGCCCCGCGGTAATATGAGCTTCCTGGACACGCGCCGTGCTGGAAGATGACACGTGAACTGAAAAATCTGCCATCTTTGCCATGGGACCGCCATCCTTTCCGGTAAAAGCAACCGTTAACAGTCCTCTTTTTTTGGCCACTTCCAGACCCTTTATTACATTAGCCGAATTGCCGCTGGTACTAATGCCCCAGGCAATGTCTCCCGCCTGGCCTATGGCCATTATTTGCTTACTGAATATATCTTCAAAATCATAGTCATTACCAATACTGGTAATAATTGACGTATCCGTGGTCAGCGCTATCGCCGGCAGAGGCGGCCTTTCTATTATAAAACGGTTGACGAATTCCGCCGCTATGTGCTGAGCATCTGCTGCAGAACCCCCGTTGCCGAAAATCAATATCTTGTTGCCCGCCTTGAGCGCTACGGTAATAGCATCAATAACTGCAGCCAGTTTGCCTAAATTTTCGTTTAAAAAATTTTCTTTAACCCGGTTGCTTTCTTTGAATATTTTTACTATGTAATCCTGCATTTACACCTTATTTTTTCTTTTTTTTAAAGCAAAAGTAATATATTTACCGCTTAAGTGCATGTCAAGGGCAACAAATAATAATTTGAAGCAATCCCGCTAAAAAAAACGCGCGTGGCCGGCCAGGCTTTTGCCCGGCGCTCTTGACAAGAAAATTTTCATAAATATATTTATATTGAAAACATAAAAATAAATAATAAAAGCAAAAACTTACAAAATATTAGTTTCGAGAAAGGAGGAAAATTTATGTTAGCGCCAGAATTTTGGAGAGTGAGAAGATTCGCCGACAGTGTTCCGGAAATTGCGCGCTTGCAGCAAGAAATGAAC
>DSAV01000259.1 GCA_011046295.1 Deltaproteobacteria bacterium
AATTACTGCTTCGAGCGAGCCGTATTCCTCAATCAGTCTTTGCGCTGTTTTGGGGCCGACGCCGGGAACACCGGGAATGTTATCCGATGTGTCGCCCATGAGCCCTAAAATTTCCACCACTTTATCCGGCGCCACGCCAAAGCGCTCTTTTACCGCCGCGATGTCATACGTTTTGTCCTTCATGGTATCGACCATGGTGACGTTTTCATCAACCAGCTGCATTAAATCCTTATCGCCGGAAACGATCACCGTGCGCCAGCCTTTTTTGCTGGCTTGTACCGAAAGTACGCCGATAATGTCGTCCGCCTCGGTTCCCTGTTTTTCAATTACGGGAATGGAAAAGCCGCGGATGATATCTTTAATAAAAGGTATCTGCGGGCTTAAATCATCGGGCATGGGTTTGCGCGTGGCTTTATAATCCGTGAATTCTTCGTGACGGGTGGTGGGGCCTTTCACGTCAAAAGCGATAACGATATAATCGGGCTTGATGTCGCGCAGAAGCTTCAGCAGCATATTGGTAAAGCCGTAAATAGCGTTAGTGGGGAACCCCTTGGAATTGGTCAGCGCGGGAATCGCGTAAAAGGCGCGGTAGAGATAGTTGCTGCCGTCAACCAGGGCAAGCAGAGGAATTTGATTTTTTCCGGTCATTATTTACAATTTAAGAGGAAAGTAAGCTCACCCTGACTTGGTAAAGCCTTCAGGGTGAGCCTGCTTTCAATGCAATTTAAATTTTTTTATCTGTAACGTTCAGCCTGTTTTCTGGCTTTTTCGAGCTGCTGCTGATATTGCTTGTTTAGCTGTTCCATTTTTTTTCTTACCTCATCCGCGGAAGAGGAGAAGTTGCGAAATTTATACTCCGCTCTTATCTGAATTAAAGCCAGAAGCGCGAAAAGGATTCCGAAAACCAGCCACGCTTTTTTCGCTTCGATGTTATGCACGTAAATGCTCGCCATGACGATAAAGAAAAGTCCAATGAGCGCGTTTAAAATTACTCCCGCGTAGGGGATAACCCCCAATATCGCGGCAATCGGCGCCAGCACTGTCAGGTAAGCAACGCATCTATATGAAGTTTCATAGTTTTCCTGTGAGCCCATCAGTTTCCAGATCAAATACATTATGGCGGCACCGATGAAACTGCCGATAATGACGGCAAGAGGAATGAGGATAACGAGCCCCAAGCTGTCTAAAAACCCCCTGCTTACATAGCTTAACCCGAGGATATTGATAATGGTTTGTATGATTCCGGCGACAATACCCATAATGATCGCGAAAATAACGGGTTCCAGAAATCCGCCGGATTTGTGCATAGATTTAAAAAATTCCGCGGGTTTTGTTAAGATACTTAAGGCTTTCTGGGGAATTTCGGCAAAATCAAATTCTTTTACTTCCATGTTTCCCTACCTCCTTAAAAAGTATTTTTTTAACGTGAACTGAAAAAATATTGTGAACTTTTCTCATGAATCGCCCTCGGCGTCAATAGGATGTTTTTTTGGTGTCAAGAAAACAAGTAAGTTGTCATTACACCCGAGGTGACAGTGGTTTTTATAATTCAAAAGACGCGTTAATTTTGAAAGTCCTTACCGCGCGCATGTCTAAAATATCAGCCACGCCGGTTTTTTCTTTTACCTCATCAAGAAAAGATTCCAGTTCTTTAACGCTGGCCGCGCTGACGGTAAACCAGACATTGTATTCATCATCACGCCGGTAATTATGGGTAACGTTTTTGTTGGCGTTTACTGTTTTAACAAATAAGTCGATTTTGTCCTCCGGCACACGCGCGGCGCATAAAGTGCTGACGCGGCCCAGTTTGGCGCCGTCAAAAACCGCGCCGATACGGCGGATGATTCCATCGGTTTTCATTTTTTGCACGCGCGCCAGAACTTCTTCTTCGCTGATGCCGCATTTTTCCGCGACAATGGCAAAAGGTTCTTCGGTCAGCGGGAATTCCTTTTGCAGAATATTGAGTATCTTTTTATCTATTTCGTCCATGCTACTGATCTCTTAATTAATAATTTTTTGCTGTCTGTTTTGAGGCTGTTCAAAAATGTTCATATACAAGGCGCGCAAATCCTGAGGAATGAGGCGTATTTTACATACGTCGCAATGACGAAGGATGAAGCGCAACGCAGCAGATGGGCATTTTTCAACAGCCTTTTGGTTGATACAAACACAACGGTTCCTCGGCCAGATAATCGCCGGTGGCTTCATAAGCGCGGGCACGGCAGCCGCCGCATACTTTAATAAATTCACAGCGTCCGCATTTGCCTTTATATTTGCTGTAATCACGCAAGTCGCGGAAGACTTCTGAATTTTCCCAGATACCGGCAAAGCTCTGTTTCAGCACGTTGCCACAATCCAACTCCAGATAACCGCAGGGCTGCACCTGTCCTACATGAGAAATAAAACAGAAAGTGATGCCGCCCAGGCAGCCGCGTGTTGATTCATGAAAATGGCCGCCCGCTTTTTTTGCCGGCTCTGCGCCTTTGATTTTCTGCTGGCGCATAACGCGAAAATAATGCGGCGCGCAGGTTGCCTTGAGCTGAATAGGGCAGGTGAAGCTCTGTTTGTGAAACCACATCAGCGTTTCTTCATAGTTGGCGGCGGTAATGGCTTGTTCGGCTAATTCTTTGCCCCTGCCTGTGGGCACAAGCAGGAAAATGTGATGCGCGGCAGCTCCCAAATTGATGGCTAAGTTTTGTATTTCTTCAATTTGCCGCAGATTTACTGTGGTGATG
>DSAV01000208.1 GCA_011046295.1 Deltaproteobacteria bacterium
AAAAACTTACAAAATATTAGTTTCGAGAAAGGAGGAAAATTTATGTTAGCGCCAGAATTTTGGAGAGTGAGAAGATTCGCCGACAGTGTTCCGGAAATTGCGCGCTTGCAGCAAGAAATGAACAGGCTTTTTTCCGCCGCGGAACGCGGGACTATGGTCGATTATCCGGCAATAAATGTCTGGGAAAAGGACGGAACCGCCGTCATAACTGCTGAATTGCCGGGAATGGATCATGACAGTATCGATATTTCGGTAACCGATAATGTCTTGACGTTATCCGGAAAGGGCAAGGCGCAGGTTGTTAACGAAGGAGAGGCGTATCTCAGACAGGAAAGGATTACGGAAAATTTTCAGCGCAATTTTAAGCTGCCTTTCCGTGTGGCTTCTCAGGGAGTGGAAGCAAAATATGAAAAGGGCATTTTGACCATTACATTGCCCAGACTAAAAGATGATTTGCCCAAAAAAATAAAGATTAATTCGTAAGAAAGGAGGCCAGTAGCTATGTCGGAAAAAGAACTGCAGAAGACACAAAACACGGCGGCCACAGAAAGAATCCGCAATGTGAAAACCTTCGTGCCGCGGGTAGACATTTACGAAACCGCAGAATCAATAATCTTAATCGCGGATATGCCGGGCGTGGATGAAAAAGCAGTTGATGTTGAACTGGAGAAAAATGTTTTGTCGATTTCAGGAAGGGTGGAAAACGGAAAATTAAAGAATCATACCCTGGTATATTCCGAATATGAAACGGGTGATTATGAAAGGGAATTCGCCATTTCCGATGAAATAGACAGGGAAAAAATAAACGCAACAGTGAAAAACGGAGTCCTGCGTCTGGAATTGCCCAAAGCGGAAAATGTAAAACCAAAAAAAATAGCGATTAAAGCGGCATAAGGATCAATGTTGAAAAAATATCTCAAAGAAAGGAGGTAATGATTTATGAAAATAAGAAACCTGCTTCCTGTTGCGCGCTCAAACAAAGAACAGGATGTTGATCATCCCTTCTATTCTTTGCAGCGCGAGATGAACTATTTGTTCGACAATTTCTTCCGGGGATTTGATATAGCTCCGCGGGGATTATATTCAAGCAAACTCGGGGGATTTACCCCTTCCGTCGATGTGAAGGAAAATGAAAAAGAGTTCATCGTCAAAGCGGAGCTTCCGGGTTTAGAGGAGAAAGACGTCGAAGTCACATTGGCAAATGACGCCCTCACGATAAAAGGCGAAAAAAAAGAGGAAAAAGAAGACAAAGACAAAAATTACTACTACATGGAGCGCACCTACGGTTCCTTCCACAGAGTTATTCCGCTGACTGCGGAAGTTGAATCAGAAAAAGCCCAGGCGCGTTTTAAAAACGGCGTCATGGAAATCAAAATACCCAAAAACCAGACGGCCCAAGCCAAGGGAACCAAAATTACCATAAAGACGGATTAACAAAAAACCCCTGCCTTTCAGGCAGGGGTTAAAAATTAATCGTATCCTTCATCGTAAGCTATCATATCCAGGTGCAGCGTGGCGATGTCTTCTACATCAAGATTCAGCTCTTCAATTGATTTAGGCAACTCTATTATCTTTATGTAGCGGCGACACTTGTTGCAAACATCCACGCGTTGACTCTCTTCCCCTTCCACCGTAAAATAAGCCAGAGAATGTTGTTCGTCATTACCGCAAAAAGGGCATTTTATCCGGCGGTAATTCCACTTAAATCCGCACTGATGGCAGAAAAGATAACGTCTACCCTCTTCGCTTTCTCTGATTTCACCTATCTTCGGCTCTTTACCGCAAATCGGGCAATAGCCTTCCGACCACCCGGCTTTTTCCACGACCGCGCCGTATTTTTCGGCAATAACTTCCAACTCCGGCCTCAAACTTTCTTCAGCAAATAAATCGATTAAATCAAAACTGTGCTGTTTTTCATCTGATCGGCTTGAATCAGTCTGTTCTTCACGGAAAATGTTTTGCGCTTCATCATCGCGGCGGCCGAAAGAAGCCTTTATCATTTCTTCCCAGTCAAATTCGCTGCTTTCAATGAAATCCATAATCTTTTTCCCCGCATCCGGCATTCTCTTTTCCGCAATATTGATCAGTGACTTAAAATATTTTCGGGGCCGCGACAAATCATATTGTTTTGAGCTTATGTCAACCAGCGGAAGGCCTCCTTCCATTTTTTGCATAATTAACTTTTCTTCCACATGAAAAACGGAATCTTTCATATTCTTCCGATACTCCTCACGCGAAATTAAAATATCCGCCATGATATCAAGAAGCTCAGCGTAATGAGGGCTGGTCGTTTTGTAAGACTCTATTGTTTTCAAAGACTTGCTAAGTGTAACAGTCATTTTTTTTACTCCTTTTCAAGAAAATCTCTCAGTTGAGCGCCGTGAGTCTATACCCGCTTTCCCTTTTATCTTCAAGAAATATTTATGTAAACAAAATTACTTCACAAGCATATACCTATTTTTAAGGAAAATATTTCCGGAGCAAGACGATCAAAAGAATTGAATCACTTCAACAAATTCAGACACTATGTAACAATTATATATAGTCGGCCGCATAAGTCAACCCTTTCCGGCCACCACCGAATTGCCTCAAATAAAATGTTACCGAAGGGGTTGATAAAAGAGGTTCGTTGCCTCAAAAACCGATGTTACCGAGAAGAGAATCGGAAACGGAGGTTTTTATATGAGTCCCCAGGCTAAG
>DSAV01000059.1 GCA_011046295.1 Deltaproteobacteria bacterium
ATATATTAGAAAATGAAAAAACCATGGCGATACCTCTCTTGCCTCTAAGGGATGTTGTGGTTTTTCCCCATATGATTGTTCCGCTTTTTGTCGGACGTGAAAAGTCAATCGCCGCGCTGGAATCAGCCATGAAATACGAAAAGAATATTTTTATGGTTGCCCAGAAGAACGCCAAGAAAGATGATCCAGGCCAAGATGATATATACAATGTTGGAACCATCGGGATTATCATTCAGTTGTTACGCCTGCCGGATGGAACGGTCAAAGTACTCGTGGAAGGCAAAACCCGCGGAGTGATAAAGGAATATATTCCCAATAACGATTTTTTCCTCGTAGAAGTCGCTGAAATAGAGGAAATTGAAGAAGAAAACGAAGTGAAAAAACAGGCGCTCATACGCAGCATTAAGGAAGCATTCGAGCTTTATCTTAAGCTAAGCAAGAAAATTCACGTGGAAATGATGGGTACAATCGCGGCAATTGAAGACGCTTCCAAGCTCGCCGACGTTATTATCACCCATATTAATGTGAAGCTTGAGGAAAAACAAAAAATTATCGAGGTATTCGATGTCATAGATCGATTGGAATCGATTTACGCTTTGTTGCTGTCAGAAATTGAAATTCTGCAGGTAGAAGAAAAAATAAAAAAACGTGTCAAAAAGCAGATGGAAAAGACGCAAAAAGATTACTACCTCAACGAGCAGATGCGCGCCATACAGAAAGAGATGGGTGAAAAGGATGATTTCCGCAATGAGATTGCCGAGCTGGAAAAACGTCTAAAACAAAAGAAAATGTCCGAAGAGGCGGTAAAAAAAGTAAGACAGGAAATAAAGAAACTGCAGATGATGGCTCCGATGTCTGCGGAAGCTACAGTCGTTAGGAATTATATCGACTGGCTTTTGGATATGCCGTGGGAGGAAAAAACTAAAAATACTTACACGCTGAAAGAATCCGAGACAATTCTTGAAGAAGATCATTACGGCTTGAAAAAAGTTAAGGAAAGAATTATCGAATATCTCGCCGTTCAGGCGCTGGTAGAAAAAAATAAAGGGCCGATTTTGTGCTTGGTGGGGCCTCCCGGTGTCGGCAAAACTTCCATCGCGAAATCCGTGGCGAGAGCGACAAACAGGAAGTTTGTTCGTATTTCCCTGGGAGGAGTCCGGGACGAAGCTGAAATCCGCGGTCATCGCCGTACCTATATCGGGGCGATGCCGGGAAAAATCATCCAGTCCTTGAAAAAAGCCGGATCCAACAATCCGGTCTTCTGCCTTGATGAGGTGGATAAGCTCAGTTCTGATTTCAGGGGAGACCCGTCTTCCGCGTTGCTGGAAGTTCTGGATCCCGAGCAGAACTTTGCCTTTAACGATAATTATCTGGACATCGATTATGACTTGTCGGATATAATGTTTATAACCACGGCGAATATTTTGCAGACGATACCGCCGCCATTACAGGACAGAATGGAGGTCATTCGTATCGCCGGTTATACTGAGCAGGAAAAGCTTCAGATTGCCAAAAAGTTTCTGGTAGCAAAAGAGATGGAAGCAAATGGTCTGAAACCGGAATATATTGAATTCACAAGCGGAGCTATACTCAGAATAATCAGGCAATATACGAGAGAAGCGGGAGTGCGCAATCTGGAAAGAGAAATAGCTTCTATATGCCGGAAAGTCGCCAAAGAAATAGTGAGAAATGGAAATAAAAAGAAGAAAATAACAATTACATCGTCGTCCATACACAAATATTTAAGTGTTCCCAAGTACCGCCACGGGGAAACCGAAGGGAAAAACCAGATAGGATTGACAATCGGCCTTGCCTGGACGGAAGTGGGAGGAGAACTACTGGCAATTGAGGCTTCCATAATGGAAGGTACAGGTAAGATGGTTATGACCGGAAAATTGGGCGATGTAATGCAGGAATCCGCACAGGCGGCGCTAACCTATATAAGGGCGCGGGCGGAAAAATTCGGACTGGCAAAGAATTTTTATAAAAGGATAGATATCCATGTTCATGTTCCGGAAGGAGCAATTCCCAAAGACGGGCCTTCTGCCGGAATAGCCATGGCCACATCAATAGCTTCCGCGCTGATGAAGAAAAAAGTACGGGCGGATTTGGCGATGACCGGTGAAATTACATTGCGCGGCAGAGTCTTACCGATAGGTGGGCTAAAAGAAAAAATACTTGCCGCTCACCGCGGAAACATTAAAACAGTGGTTATTCCAAAAGACAATGAAAAGGAAATGGAGGAAGTTCCACAAAACGTGCAGAAGGCACTAAGAATAGTTTTCGTAGAATATATTGATGAAGTATTGGATATTGCTTTTTGGAAAGATGATGAGGGTTTTGGCGAAACAATTGCACCAAATGTGCCGGTAACGTCGCAATCGGTAAATTAAGAGATTCTCGATGTTTTATGGCTTGACAACAAATGTCAATGCTGCTAGAAGCCTCCAACTGATTAGGCAATAGCGGGCGGGTAGCTCAGCTGGGAGAGCGCCACGTTTACACCGTGGATGTCACAGGTTCGAGTCCTGTTCCGCCTACCATGGCTAATTAGTTTTTTGAAAATTGATTGAAAAAGAAAAAGATTTTTTGGGGTCGTAGTTAAGTTGGTTATAACGCCGGCCTGTCACGCCGGAGGGCGTGGGTTCAAGTCCCATCGGCCCCGCCAGAAAATCAAAAGGGAGTCGGA
>DSAV01000058.1 GCA_011046295.1 Deltaproteobacteria bacterium
AAAGTTCCTTATAAGGAAACGATAAAAGGTAAGACAAACATTCAGGGTAAATACAAAAAGCAATCGGGAGGCCGCGGCCAGTTCGGTGACTGCTGGATTGATATTGAACCGCTGCCGCGCGGAACAGGTTTTGAGTTCGCCGATAAAATCGTCGGCGGCGTGATTCCCCAGCAGTATCGACCGGCCGTGGAAAAAGGCATTGTTGAAGCGGCGGCAAAAGGTGTTCTTGCCGGTTACCCGGTGGTCGATTTTAAAATATCGCTTGTTGACGGCTCCTACCACACGGTTGATTCATCGGAAATGGCCTTTAAAATTGCCGGCTCCATGGCTTTTCAAAAAGGCGTCATGCAGTGCCAGCCTGTTTTGCTGGAACCGATAGTAAACATCAACATTGAAGTTCCCGATGAATACATGGGGGATGTAATCGGTGACTTAAACAGCCGACGCGGCCGCGTTCTAGGCATGGACACCAGCGGTTCCGGCCAGGTAATCAAGGGGCAGGTGCCTTTGGCGGAGATATTAAAATACGCGCCCGATTTGCGCTCCATGACCAGCGGCAGAGGTAATTTTACTTTTACTCATTCCCATTACGAGGAAGTTCCCGCTTATATCGCGGAGAAAATTATCGCCGAACATAAGAAGGACAAAGAAGAAGAATAATCCCATGCTTCGTGCCGGAATCATAACGGTGAGCGACCGCGGTTCTCAGGGAATTCGTGAAGACCTGAGCGGACCGGCGCTGGCGCAAGTCCTGGCAAAGGAAAACATTGAGGTCTGCTGCACGTCAATTGTCGCCGATGAAAAACAGGAGATTAAAAACGTGATAATAAAATTTGCCGACCAGGAAAGACTTGATATCATTTTAACCACCGGTGGCACCGGGGTCAGTCCACGCGACGTTACTCCCGACGCCACTTTGGAAACTCTGGAAAAAAAAATTCCGGGGATGGCCGAAGCAATGCGTCGTCACAGCATGGAAATTACTCCTCACGCCATGATTTCCCGCGCTGTGGTAGGAATCCGCGGAAACTCTCTGATTATTAATCTGCCGGGAAGCCCCAAGGGCGCCAAAGAAAATCTTTCTATTATCCTGCCGGCTTTAAAGCACGCGGTGGAAAAAATAAAAGGCGATACATCAGAGTGCGCGACACCGGCATAACTTTTCCGCCTAAGCACTAAAATTGCGATTCTATTTTAATTTTCAATTATTCCATGTTTTTGCAAAAATTGCAGTGAATTGCGCTGATGGGTCCCCTCCCAATAAACTTTCCGGCACGAGGGACACTGATTGAATACCTGACAGTTTTGCGCAACATAGTCCGGCACCATGTGGCGCGCCTGGTCTCTGGCAACCGGATTTAGAGTTTTGTTGCAGATAAGGCAGATTGCAAACATTTTTTCCTTTACAATATTAAGTGAACATTTATCGATTACCTCTCTGAGCTGGGCGGCTGTGTCGATTTGCGTCAGCAAATGCAGGCTTCCTGAAAATTGCCGCTGGGCCATATCCGCTCTTCTGGTGAGGACAATTCTTTTTTCCGCCTGCGCCAGACGCAGCATTTCCCTGCCCGCCTCTTTGGGATACACTATCGTGTTATAGCCCAAAAGGCGCAGCCATTTGGCAAGCTTCCCCAAAGTGGCATCAGTGATAAATTTGGAACGCTCTGAAATCACGGCAGGTCTTGCTGCTGTGTTGTTGGCTCTTCAACCAGCGGCGGTGGTTCGTGGGCACGGATTTCTTTTCTCAATTCGCGTATCGTCCTGTTGAGCTTGCTGATTGTGCGGTTGAGACGAAACCTCTCCACCACACCGTAAAAACCGGTAAATATTACTCCGGCAAGCAAGGCGGCGAAGATCAGGATGTAAGTAGGCACAACTACATCGAATAAATTATAGTATTTCAAATTGACCGGATCCGAGTTGAACTGAGAAAAAGTAACGACAATAAAGGCGAATATTATCAACAGAATCAAATAAATTATTCTCATCTCATCAATACCTCCTGATGATATTTTTTAAATAGGGGAATAAGTTTGTCCGCCGTTTCCGCCACGTCTTCGGGTATTACCCGCACATTACCCACAACGCTCATAAAATTGGTGTCACCTTCCCATCGAGGAATTACATGCAGGTGGATGTGTTCTTCTATACCGGCGCCGGCGGCTTTGCCGATATTCATTCCGATGTTAAACCCCGCCGGATTCATCGCCTCGCCAAGAACCTTAAGCGAAGTTTCCAGAAGACCAAATATTTCAATTCTTTCCGCCGGGGACAACTCTTCAATTTTTGCGACATGGCGGTTAGGAATAATCATTAAATGCCCGCTTACGTAGGGGTAGCGGTTCATCATCACAAATACGCTTCTTCCCTCATAAATAACGAAGTCCTCGCATCTGATGGAACATTTGCAGAAAACACAGCCCTTTTCCTTTTCTCCGGCGATATACTTCATCCGCCAGGGAGCAAAAATCTTCTCCATATTTTAAACCTCAAGCATCCTATATGCTTATTATCCTACCTGACACTCCTTTGTCAATTTCTAATATACCGATTGTCCTGGAGGAAGCAAAGTGTCTGTCAACGGCCGAACCGGGGTTAAAGAAAAGAATATTATTTTTCCTGTGATTGGCCGGTTTGTGAGTATGCCCGTAAACA
>DSAV01000012.1 GCA_011046295.1 Deltaproteobacteria bacterium
TGCAAACTTGATGGCAAGGCATATGCCTTTACCAAAAAATTCATGCGACAGGAAGAAGCCGACAAGACCTTCAATTTGCTGGAAAAAGAACTTTTGACATGGCAAAAAAACACATAGCTTTTGTTTGATGCCCATCATTACAATATAAATTTTTATGAGCACTGAACCCGGAAAAACAGCGCTGGTGGTGGAAGGCGGAGGAATGCGCGGCATTTTCGCCGCGGGAATTCTGCACGCCTTCGGCAGGGAAAATTTTGACCCGTTTGATTTGTATATCGGCGTCTCCGCCGGCGCCTGCCATCTGGCCTCGCATCTGGCCGGACAGAACGACCGTAATTTTGACATCACAACGCGCTACGCGCTCAGCCCCGAATTTATCAATATCCGGCGCTTTTTGCGCGGCGGGCATCTGATGGATCTGGACTGGATGTGGGAGCAGACGATTGCCAACTACCGGCTCAATCTTAAATATTTATTTGATAATCTGCGCGCGAAAGACAAGGAATACTTTGTCGTCGCCACATCAATAGAAACAGGCAACGCGCTTTATCTGAAACCGGATGAAGATACGTTGGAAGATTATCTGAAAATATCCAGCTCGATCCCGATTTTTTACAGAAACATTCTCGAGGTGGCAGGCGAGCCGGCCACCGACGGAGGCATGGCGGATTCCATTCCCGTGCGCCGCGCCTATGAATTGGGCGCGAACAAGATCGTTGTTCTGCGGACCCGGCCTTCAGACTATATAAAAAAGCAAAGCCGCCTGACTTTTATTTTTTCTCTTTATTTCAGAAAATATCCGCATCTTGTGGAAAAATTCAAACTGCGCGCGCACAATTACATGGAATCTGTAAATTTCATCCACAAGCCCCCGAAAGGCGTCCGTGTCAATGAACTTGCCCCGCCAAGTAATTCCGGCCTCAGCAGAATAACACAAAACCAAGCCGCTCTACGGACAAACTACGAAGCAGGCATCGAGTACGGTTATAAATTCATGGAACAATGGTAGTTACTTTTTCAGATACTGCATGGTGGCATCCTGAATGACGCCCACCCGCGCGGCAGCGGTAAAATCTTTGCGCAAAATTCTGAGAACTTCCGGCCAGGTTTTGGCAACAGTTATATCGTCTTCATAACCAATCCATTTCAGGCAAGAAGGCGTGGGCCGTGGATTAAGCACGATTAGTTTTTTCATCATTTGCGGCATTCTGCCTTTCGTCATAAACTTGTAATGATGTCCACCGTAATCCGTCCCCCATGGGCCGAAAACGTAGTGCGGCACCTGCCCTTCCGGCGCGTCGGAAATAATCACGCCAACCCCTCTTTTATCTTTTCTCAAAAGTTGCCGGATAAGCAGCATGGCGATCCCTGATTCGTTGGCCTTCGCGTAAGTATTGGCAATAACTATATCGTAGCCGCCGGAAGTTTTTATGGCATAGGAATCTTTGGCTTCATCCGCGCCCCGCTGGTGCGTCGCGCGAAATGCACCGGCGTAAAGGTTGGCGATCTCCCCGCGGCGGTTCACCAGACAATCAACTTTGAAGTTCAGCCGGGCGAGATCCCCTGCCGCGTCGCATTCAAAGCGCATCGTGTTATTTTCAAAATTGCCCAGGCCGTGGCGCGATGGGTCAACATTAAAGTGCTCATGAAAATGTTTGATAGATTCGATACCTGCGACACCTGGAAAAATTATTTTGGCCCCGCCTCCGAATCCGACATGTACGTGAGGGGTAATGCACCCGATACCGATCTTCAGATCGCAGGCCATAAATTCACGGTTCAGAAAAACCTCAATGCCGCCGGAAGTTTTGCCCGCGTGCACCACGTTTTGAAAAGGATCGTGATTATAAACCGGATAATTCTCGACGATTTCATCGCCCAGTTTTTTTCGGGCGGCAATCATGTCATAAGCGCCATGAGAACCCAGCGCCCAGATAAAACGAACTTGTTCTTTTTTCATTCCGGCAAGATGTAAGGATTTTAAAATATGCGGCGCTACATCTTTCACCGGCGTGGGACGCGTCATATCGTCAAAGACAATAACCGCCTGTTTTTTACCACGCGCCAGTTCGGTAAGCGGCGCGCCATCGACAGGATGATCAATGCGCTTTTTTATCTGCCCGGCGCTCAGCGCTTTTTTCTCCAGCCCCGGAGAAGTGAGATTATCCACCTGCCAGCGTGTGGGGAAGGAAAGGATTTTTTCTTTGTTTTCATACCAGCGGCGCGCGGGAACGCTGATTTTCTTCAACCTTTATCACCATTTATATAATTTTATATTGACGCAAAACGCGGGAAAAAGCTTCAATACTTTACTTTAGTGCCGCCTTTGTTCACCTTACTGCGGTCAAGGGGTTTTCCTTGCCAGGCATGTTCCAAAACCAGCATGGCGTCTGGCGGTAAACATTCTTCGGGATTGGCCATACGGGCGCCGTCTTGCATCGTGGCTTGGGCAATTACCGGTAGCAGGGACTCTGGCACCACCTGCGCGCCGTTTTTATCTGTTATTTCCTTAAGATAGCGCGAATGCCGGCCGCCGGTCGCATCATGCAGCTCCTGGTTCATCTTTCTGATAAGCTCCACCACTTTTTCCGGCCGCTCCTTTTTGTTTGTCTGCGCGTAAACCTCCGGCCCGGCCA
>DSAV01000031.1 GCA_011046295.1 Deltaproteobacteria bacterium
ATATATCACCACTCGAATTAGAAAAAATAGATAATAAAAAAGTTTCTTGTATAATAGCTGATAACCCAAGTCCAAACAAAAAAGATCACTTACTGGCAACTGATATAATATTTGAATAGAATCAGAAATAGATTATAGAGGCATTCGATGAATGCCCATATAAAAATACTTTTTTTTATCGATAATCTTTGATTCTAACAACTACTTACAGCTGAATGTTTAAAGAAATGAAGGGAGCGGTTGTATTAATTATGCATATTGGCTTGCCACAGGAAATAATTTGACGAAACACATTTCATAAAAATCAGGATATTCAACATTATCGGTAATAAAGTAGACAAATGAACAAACAAATCTTTATCTTGACGTTTCATAGTTAACCGCAGAAAAAGATTATCGCCCGGCATACGCTGGGCAAGCTAACTCCTGAGAGTCGTTTCGTGATGACAAAAAACAAAAAAGCTGTCATTCCCTTGATTGACAAGGGAATCCAGAAGGACAAAAATAAACTGGATTACCCGGTCAAGCCGGGTAATGACAAATTGTTAGATCGCCACCAGGCATGCACCGGGCAATGACAAAGATTGCCGCGCCGCCTGAAAGGTAGCTAGCAATGACGAGATTACTGGATACCGGCCGGATGTTTACCCTGCGTATGCGGGGCCGGTATGACGCATTGAATAAAAATATGAGCTCGATTGATAAATTAAAACGCCTGACCGGCGAAAAAACTACAAAGCCAACCGCGCCTGCCGCTAAACAGGCACAGATTGATGAACTGCGCCGGCGGATGGACATGATTCTTTCACGCCGGCCGCAGACACAAACTCCCGCGCCCAAAGAGCAGCTTTGGGGAGAAACCATCGCTCTGGAAAAAATAGTCAGAGGCGAAGAAGTGGAAAACAAACATGGCAGGTTTTTTCTGGTAAGCGACATCATGGCCGGAAATTGCCGCCACGGAAAGCGCAATATCTGCGAAACCCTTAATCTGGATATGCACGCCGCGGGGCTTTTGGCAGGCGACAACACTTTAAGCAACTGCCGCTGCGAGGAAGGTCTTTTTCTAGATACGGAAACAACCGGCCTTTCCGGCGGCACGGGCACGCTGGCTTTTTTAATCGGCCTGGGCTGGTTTGAAGAAGGCGCTTTTCATATCCGGCAGATTTTCGCGCGTGATTTTTCCGAAGAGCGCGCCGCTCTTTTTTATCTTGCCCAAATCGCCGCTCAAAAGAATTTTCTGGTTACTTTTAACGGCAAGGCCTTTGACGTTAATCTCTTAAACGCCCGCTTCATCTTGAATCGCTTGAAAAGCGATATGGCGAGCCTGCCGCATCTGGATTTACTTCATCCGTCGCGTCGCATTTTAGGGCATCGTCTGGAAAACAGCAGACTGGGAACGCTGGAGACCGAAGTGCTGGGAGTATTCCGCGAAGGCGATATTCCCGGATGGGAAATTCCCCAGCGATATTTCGATTGGCTGAAAAATCGTGATGGCCGGCTGCTGGAAGCAATTTTTGAACACAACAAACTGGATGTGATTTCCATGGCCACGCTCACGGCGCATCTTACGGAGATTCTCTGCGCAAAGCAGGAACTGCAAAATTCACACGCGGACGATTATCTGGCCGCGGCAAGGCTTCTGTTTAAAAGACGCGACACCGGGCGCGCCGGAAAAATTCTGGATGTCTTTAACGGAAACCCGGCAGGCAGTGAGCTATCCGCCATCTCAAAAAAAGAATTAGCCTCTTTATGCAAGCGCACCGGACGCTGGGAAGAAGCGACACAAATCTGGCAGGAACTGCTGACAATTACGCCCGTGGATTTTTCCGCTGTATCGGAAATGGCCAAATGGCTGGAGCATCGCGCCCGTGACTATCACGCGGCAAAAATTCTCGTGGAAGGCGCGCTCAGTCAGAACAACGGTTTTTCACCAGACGAAAAAGAATCGCTCGCGCACCGGCTCAAGAGGTTGAAAATAAAAACTCAAAAAACACGCTAGTTATTTTAATCTTTATCGGAAAGTAATATCTGCTCTATTGTTCGCCGGTCAAACTTGCCGGTAGCCGTGGTGGCAATGTGGGAAACTATTTTTATGCGCCGCGGTATCGCGTAGGGTTCAAGCAGATACTTCATCATTTTTCTCAGCTCGGCTTCGGTAAGATCACCAACCACCAGCGCGGCAATAACACTTTCGCGCCCTTTTTCCGTAGGCAAGGAAATAACCACCGCTTCCTGCACTCCGGGCAGTGTTTTGATTTTATTTTGCACCTCGATCAAGTCCACTCTTTTACCGGCCACTTTCACGATACCGTCGGCGCGCCCCAAAAGCGAAAAGCGATTATCTTTGTCCGTGGCTGCTTCATCACCCGTCATGCAAAAGCCTTCCGCGTCGCGCGGCAATTCCTCGGATGCAAAATCAGATTTTATGCAAAGCCGCCTGCCGTCAAGGCCATCGATTTTCCAATCAACAACATCAAATGGTTTCCAGCTTTCCGTGTTTTCGCTGATATTGCGCGTGGCAACGCCGCCTGTTTCCGTGGAGCCGTAGATTTCCGCTACCCCCACACCGGTTTTTTTATAAAAGTGCGCCGCATCGGCGCGATTAAGCGCGCCAGAGGAAGAAAAA
>DSAV01000116.1 GCA_011046295.1 Deltaproteobacteria bacterium
GCGTTTGATTTGATTAGAGAAAACTTAAATAATGCCAATATGTTTGCCTTTGGTATCGGCTCCAGCGTCAACCGCCACATAATCGAAGGCATGGCGCATGTCGGCATGGGCGAGCCGTTTATTCTTACCAAGCAGGATCAGGCGGCAGGCCAGGCCGAGCGTTTCCGCAAGATGATTCAATCACCGGTTTTGACGCAGGCCAAAGTAACCTTTAAAGGTTTTGACGCCTATGATGTTGAACCTATATCAATCCCCGACGTGCTTGCCGAGAGACCTGTGCTGGTTTTCGGCAAATGGCGCGGCAAGCCCGAAGGCAAGATTAAATTAACCGGAATCGCGGGTGACGGCAAATACACGCAAACTATTAATGTGGGTGACTATCAGCCCTCTGCCGACAATGCCGCGCTGAAGTATTTGTGGGCTCGCCACCGAATTACGATTTTGTCTGATTACAATAAACTTAGAAGCAACGACAAGCGCGTTAAAGAAGTTACTGAATTGGGGCTTACCTACAATTTACTTACTGCTTACACTTCTTTTATCGCCGTGGATAATGAAGTAGTCAATAAAGACGGCAAAGTTACCACGGTGAAACAACCCCTGCCTCTGCCGGAAGGAGTATCGGATTACGCCGTAGGCGGCAACGGAATGTATGCCGCATCGCCCATGATGGTGAAAGGCATGGCGATAACGAGAGCTAAAGAGGAGAGCAAAGACAGTTTATTGGTGGAGCAGGAAGTTGACAAAAAAGTCAGCCGCAAAATTCAGATTACGGATGTAGTTACAGGTGATGGTTTAACAAAAGACGAAATTCGCATAGTTGTTGAGGCCAATATCGCCGAAATTGAAAAATGTTTTGCCGCAAGCAACTGGCAGGGTAAGGTTACAATTAACCTGACGATTAATCCCGACGGAACGGTGAAAAAAGCGGAGATTGTTTCTAGCGGGATTAATTCAAAAATTAAAAGAGGTGTAATCGAACAGGTGAAAAAGTGGCTCTTCCCGGCAACGGCAAACAGGCAGGCGGCAAAAGTAACAATAATATTGAGTTAATAAAGCCTGCATGTCATTGCGAGTTCACGTAAGTGAACAGCTTGCCCGGCGCATGCGGGGTGGCAATCTAATCTAAATGTTTTCTTCAGTTGGGGATGGAATACCATCCCCATCTGAAACTATATATTAACTAAAATAAAAAGTTGAGCTGAGCCTCACTGGGGGTGGGATGCGATCGACTCTTGCAACTGGTTATTCTTTTTTACTACATTTCAGTTATTTTTTTTATAACACATGCCATTTGCGCGAATAAATAGAACCGGGACATTTTTTCTTCACCTTTTTTTTATCGAATTGTCAAGAATAAAGATGCGACCCCGAAACTTACCGAAACTTACCAATCGCTTTAGCCAGTGAGACGACGTCAGGATTCCCGCGATGCAGACGTCCAAAGGGAGTGCGACAATATAGATGGAGCGCAGCGATCAATTGCTCCCGTGTCCATCTGGCATCTTTATATTTCACCTATTGTTCCCCCAATCCCAGGTAGCGCAAGATGTGCCGCGCCAAATGTTCGTCAATTTCGCTGTGTCTCGGAACGGGCTGCTTTTTACCGTTCTTTGTGTTCACATAGACGTCGTGGTTTCCTCCTGAACGCAGGAGTACACAGCATTCTTTTTTTAGACGCTGGATAAGGTCGCGCCTTTTCATGTTATTGCTACTTCTCGGATTTGGTACTTATCTGGAACCTCATCCAGTGCCATCAGCATGTACGCTTCCCTGATGTTATGCTCCAATTCCTCCAGTGTTGTTCCTTGAGTCATAATTTCCGGATGTTCAAGAAGTTTGCCGAGCCAGAATTTCTTGCTTTTCCAGTAAACGAGCGTCATCTTGCTGAAGGCTGACGGCCCAGCCGTACCTGCTTTTTTCGCATATTGCGAAGCAGCATTTTCAAGCACTTTAAGCAAAAAATCTTTCTGCGACACACGTTTTTCGTGACGCTCATTTTCGATCCATTCGTACAACGATTCCGGCACGTCTCGAATAAGAATCTGTTTATTAGACATATCGCACCCCTCCGGGTAATAATGATAACATTGATAGCAGATATTCCCAGTGATGTCAACAAGGTGTCGGCAGTAAATTCAGACATCTTCCCAGCCAGCAATGTTTATACAGTTATTTTAAATAACAAAAACATGAATATAACTAAATATTATGATAAATTTTGACAGTTATAAGTAAGTGAAACGGCGAACCAAAGCGTTGCTGTGGACGAGTTTAGCCAAAACAGAGCCTGCAAAAATGCGCGATATTAGTCTGCAAACAGGGCTTCAAAATTTCTGGGATTAATGATGATGACATCTTTGTAGCGTTTCAATATCAGCAAATCATCATCGCCGGTAACAATATAATTTGCCTTAGCGGCCACAGCGCAGGCAATAATGAAATCATCATTAGGGTCACGGCAAATACTTTTTATCGGATCGGGTTTATGAATTATTTCTATAGCAGCTTCTTCTACGATGGCTGTAATTTCGGAAATATCAGAGGTAGAAAGTTTAAATTTCTTTTTAAGAATACCTGCAAATTCCCGAATAATATCATCACAC
>DSAV01000261.1 GCA_011046295.1 Deltaproteobacteria bacterium
CAATCAACTGGCTGCAGATGTCTATAAATAGCATCGAGACAATTGAAGTTGTGCGCGGCCCGGGCAGCGTGCTTTATGGCGATGCGGCTATCGGCGGTGTTATCAATATCATCACCAAAAAGGGCAAAGGCAAACCCGTCATCAGTGCATCGGTTATGGCGGGCAGCTACGGTCAGCACAACGAACGGCTCGGTGTAACGGGTGCGGCCGGCAGATGGACGTATGCCGCTATGGGGGAAAATAATTATATTGACGGCTATCGCGACCGGTCTAAATATTCAGCGCCGGGAGTTGGTTTTGATTTGGGCTACGCGGCGCATGATTTGTTAAACATTTCGCTTGGCGTTTCTTATAACCGGGTGGATTATCAATTGCCCGGTCCTTTAACCAAAGAGCAGATGAAACAGGATCGTCGCCAATATCAGCCTGGTTTGGGTTGGTGGGCAAGCCCCTCCAATGACGATGATGGGCGTGATAAATTCGCCAATATTAATCTTGGCTTGAAATCATTTTGGGGATCGTTTGGACAGTTGGATGTAAGCTTTCTTTACGGAAGAAAAGATTTGCAAATCAATATGCCCGCCTGGTTTACCTTCGCGGACACGAAAGCTGACACTTACGGTATCTCTCCGAAATACGTACTCGATAGAGAAATATTCGGATTCAGGAATAAACTAATGGTCGGCGTGGATTATTATAATGAGCCTTACGAAAAAGATTTTTTTACAGAACGCGCCAGGACATTTAAAAGCAGTGTTGCCGCTTTAGAGCGGGAAAGCATCGGATACTACATGCGCGATGAATTCAGCATTCTGAAAAATCTCATTTTCAGCGCCGGTTATCGGTATGAGCGCACGACGATTGAAGGGAGATTAAATGATATTTCCGAGCCCGACAATAATTTCGCTAATGAAAAAAAATACACCTCACAATCCTATGAAGCTGGACTAACCTGGCTGTGGGGAAATAAATCAAAATCTTTTGTCCGATACGCGACTGTTTACCGGATTCCTTTTCTTGATGAACTTGCCGGTTTCAGCGGGGCAGGCGGAGGCTTTCTGACAACGCTGGAACAGGAAAGGGGAAAGAGCGTGGAGGTGGGAACAGAATATTGCCCGCTGGATAATCTGAAGCTTGGTCTGACCATTTATCGTATCGACATGAAAGACGAAATCGAGTATGTTGGTTTTTTCCCGACAGGTTACAACCAAAATGTCGGTGAAACCCGTCATCAAGGCGTGGAAGCCTATTTTTCGTATCTCTGGCCACAGTACTTCAAGGTTTATGGAAATTTTACTTATCACAGGGCTACATATGAAAATGGGCAATATGACGGGAAGAAAATACCGATGGTGCCCCAATATCTGGCTAATGCGGGTCTGGAAATTTATTTGCCCTACAATATAATGTTGAAGCCGGAAGTTCATTATGTGAGCAAAGCCTATTTGTCCGCAGACTTTGACAATAATGCCGAAAGGCTTGATTCCTATACACTGGTTGATATTTATCTGCATTACAAACCGACCTTTGGAAGGCTGAGTATGGCTGTGTTTGCTGGCGTGGAAAATCTCGTGAATGAAAAATATTCATCATTTGGTTTAGACTACGAGCAGTGGGGTGGTCCTAACTTCTATTATCCTATGCCCGGCAGAACGTTTAAAGCAGGCGTTAAATTTGAATATTAAAATCTAAATTATGCTGTTTTTGGCGGCTTGGAGCATTGCGGCAGCAAGCCGCTTTTTATTTGCATCATTTCTGTCTGTGGCATAAACTTATTTTTTCGGTTAAGTTGTGTTCCGTTTAGTAATTTCCTAATTTATTGACAAGGATTATAAAAATATGACTAAAAAAAAAGGTTCAATTAAAGGAATCGTTTACGCGGCGCTTTTCGGCGCGCTTACCGCCGCGGGCGCTTTTATCATTATTCCGCTTCCGCCCGTGCCCATCACCGCGCAGACATTTTTTCTTAATGTCGCGGCGGTATTATTGGGCGGCCCGCTGGGCGCGGCCAGCCAGTTCATTTATGTTATGCTGGGAGTGGTGGGTATACCGGTTTTTGCCGGCGGCAAGGCGGGTTTGGGCGTTCTTTTCGGCCCTACCGGAGGCTATTTAATCGGTTTTATTTTTGGTGCGTTTGTTATCGGGATTCTGGTTAAAGCAAAAAAAGATCCTGGCGTTTTCTGGTATATTTTTTCCATGATTGTTGGCATGCTAATTATATATACACTGGGCATGATTCAGCTTTCGTTTGTGGCTAAATTGAGTTTGATAAAAGCGGCAACGGTTGGAGTCTTGCCTTTTTTACCCGGTGACATTATCAAAATTATTCTTGCCGCCATAGTAAGCGTGAAATTAAAAAACCGAATTAAAGTTTAGGATTTTCGAATTGCTTTTTTTAAACGACGTCTATTATCGCTATGAACCCGAAGGTATTGAGGCGCTGTGTGGTGTCTCGCTCGAAATAAATGACGCCGAGCATATCGCCCTGATCGGGCCAAACGGTTGCGGCAAAACAACGCTGATCAGGCATTTGAACGCTTTATTGTTGCCCGAAAAAGGTTCAGTTGCGGTAAATGGGCTGGATACAAAAGTAACA
>DSAV01000241.1 GCA_011046295.1 Deltaproteobacteria bacterium
CATTGCCGGAATCGGCGCATTTAATAAGGTTTATCTGGTATACTATCGTTTTTGTCTCTGTGCCTTCCTTTATTCTGATTTCCCTGTATTTTTTTTCCCTGAAGATTTCGGAATCAGGAGACTACTGGAAAAAGCGGCTCCTTAAATTATTCCAGATTTATGTATTTTGGACATGTGTTCAGTTTATTCTTTATGTAGTCTTGGGTGGTGAGCTTCCTCTGCCCTGGAAAACGTTTTTCCGCAGCGGAGGTCCGGCTTTGTCCTACGGGACATTTCTTCCCCCGATGCCTTCCATCTTCTATTATCTATATGTGTTGATTATATGCGCCATACTGGCTTTATTGTTTACGAAACTTCCGGATAAAATAAAACCGTCTCTGTCCATTGTTATTGTTCTTGGTATCTGTATATATTATTTCTATGCGCAGAAACGCGGGATAGTAATAGATACCCATTCTATGAAGAATTTCTTTATTTACATCCCGGTTGCCTATTACTTGTGCCGCTATAAAGAAAAATTTATTCAGTATCGCCTGCTTTTTTTCATTCTTTATATACTTACTGCTACAATTGAATACATAATGGGTGGGGCGTCGTCGGCTTTTGGAAGAACATCCATCTTTTTCGGAACATTGTTATTTGTTTCCGTTTTCATTTCCGGCTGGTCTAAAGCGAATCGCCCCATTCTTTTTCTGTCAAAATACACTTTGGGGATATTTGCCCTACATCCGTACTGGATAGCCGTAGTCAGGTCGGCATACTCATTGGCCCTGGGGCGTGAAACGGTGATGGTGCCCCAATCCTTTACAGAGGGTATTGTAACTTTTGCTGTTGTATTAATCCTAACGTGTATTAGTGCCTGGTTAATTGGCAAAACCAGATTGCGCATGTACGTTTCATAAAAACATATAAATTATTAGGGCGCAGTAAAGCACATTTTATTCTCAGGTAATGCCGCTATCGGCGTAGAAAATGTATTTTCGTTCGCGTGAATAAAGAGTATTGCAAGCCCGGAGGATGCGCGAGATATTATTATTTATAATAATATGCTGCTTGTGCTATCTATCTAGATTTCAGAGGTTTCTTTTTTCGCGAGATTCCACAGGATAACAATCATCGACAATATTATATATAAGAGAACTGCCCGCGACCCGTAAGTTGCGTCTGAAAAAAGAGCCAGGGTTAAAAATGACGCGAGGCTGGCCAGAAGGCACACAGCCCAAGATTTATGGTAATCGTTTCGGGATTTTCTCCATATGCGCCAGAGCATAAGTACAGCGATTAGCAGAACGGACAGAAAAAATATCAACCCGACTATACCCGTTCGAACTGCGATGTCAAGATAGGTGTTGTGAGGGGTGTTGATAATCCACCATGGTTTTTGCTGGTATTTTTCAGGAAGTTTTTCATTGTACTTCCTCAGATTGACAAGTTTGGCATTGGGATATATTTGCATGCCGAAACCCACGCCCGTAATCGGGTAATCTTTGATTACCTCAATCGTCAGACGGTACATTTTTGTTCTTACATCAGTAAAAAGTCCCCTGCTTTCCACTCTGTCCCTGAAGCCGGGCATAGCTATTATTAAAATAACCGCGGCGAGAACGAAAATTAAAGTCTTTTTGTTTATTATACTCAAAATAACCAAAGAGATAAACAAAGCAATAACCGCGCCGCGTGATTGATTCAAAATTGTTGCCACGGTCAGTATGAAGACGCATACACCTAACAGGATTTTGACTGTCTTGGACTTAGACCTGTAAAGATAATGCAATATAAGCGTGATGGAAAATATAATTGCATAACACATAATCCCTGTGAACATGTCCCCGAATCCCTTATATCCCAGCAATTGTCTGGAAGTTCCTAGTCTGGCGGTAAAGGGTTCACCCAAAACAAAATAAAAGTAAATGATTGCGCCGATAGTGAAAATTGTTGTTGAAGAAATGACCAGCCACGAAAGAATCTCCAGTCTTTTTTGGGAGTTGAAATAGTTAATAAGCAAAAAGAAAGCAATCAAGTACTTGAGCAGGTGGGAACGTATATCATTTAAACTGTTGTTAAAATCAAGCGCGAAGAACAAACCAAAAACAGCCCAGAAAAAAAACAGTGCAAAAGGCAATGTTAGTGGTGTGCGCAGAGTAAAATCGGTTTTCTTGAATATCAGAAGGATGATCAGAAATAACAAAGAAAGATAAAGGGAAAGATTGCTCACAGAAGATAATAGTAACGGATTTACAAAAATAAAAATGGCCATTAGAAAAAGGATGGATAAATTAAGCGCGGTAAAAAAATTCTGGTCTTTCCCCGCCGATGCCGGGAAATAAGCTTCCCAATAATTTTTTATTAAAACCCCAATTTTTTCTTTCATAAATTTAACCTAAATATTAGCTATAATATTATTATTTTGCGTTTTGCAAAAACGTGGAAATCAAAACATAAATATATCATTTTTTCAAGGTATATTTAGAGTTCGAATTGCCTCAAATAAAATGTTACCGAAGGGGTTGATAAAAGAGGTTCGTTGCCTCAAAAACCGATGTTACCGAGAAGAGAATCGGAAACGGAGGTTTTTATATGAGTCCCCAGGCTAAG
>DSAV01000022.1 GCA_011046295.1 Deltaproteobacteria bacterium
ATGGGTCATGAACAACAACTTCAGCCCATGCTTGGACGGCTTTCCGCTGATGCCGAAGGCGGACATCTGGTCCGGCAGGGGCTCCTGTACCCCCTTCTTCAGTTTTTCCAGGGCGGCAATCATACCGGGCGTTCCCGCCAGCTTCGCGCCTCCAGCGTCCGCGCGATACTCTCTTTTCCTGCTGAACCAAAAGACGATGATGCTGGCCAGAATTCCGAAAACTATCTGCGCGATGATTGTCGTCAGGAAAAAGCCCAGACCATGCCCTCTCTCGTTTTTAAGAATCACCCTGTCCACGAAATGACCGACCACGCGCGATAAGAAAATAACAAATGTATTGACTACTCCCTGAACCAGCGAAAGCGTAATCATATCGCCGTTGGCCACGTGGCTTATTTCATGGCCCAGCACTGCCTCCACTTCTTGTTGATTCATCGCGCGCAGCAAGCCGGCGCTTACCGCCACCAGGGCTTTATTTTTATTCATGCCCGTGGCAAAGGCATTCGGCGCAGCGGAGTCAAAGATGGCCACTTCCGGCATGCCGATACCGGCCATCGCCGCCTGCTTTTTCACCGTATCGACCAACCAGATTTCCGTGGAACTGCGGGGATTGGTGATTACCTTGGCTCCGGTCAGGCGCTTGGCCATCCACTTGGAGATCGCCAGAGAAATAAATGAACCGCCAAAGCCGAAAACGGCGGAAAAAATCAGCAGATTGTACATATTCAAACCGGTGCCGCTTTCATCGAGAATGGTATCCACTCCCAACAGGCGCAAAACGATGAACAGAACGGCCAGCACCGCAATGTTGGTTACCAGAAACAAGAAAACTCTCTTCATTTTTTAAAATCCTCCTGAATTTAATATAGCAAAACCAGATAAAAAAGGCTCTCATACGAATCTGATATGACTTATTTTAGTGGCAAGCCGTTAGATGTCAAGCTTTTATGATTAACAACAACCAGTAAAATTACCGGGGTAAAGCTTCATACCGCTGCTGAGCATACACTAAATAATTGATAAATTTCTCAAGAAATTATTGATGTTAAGTGCTATAGAGTTTACTTGAAAGTGCAATAATTGTGTGATAGTGCACTGCCACGCTAAAAAAGCGTATAAATTTCGCTCTCTGGAGCTATTTTTTTTGCAATGAAGGAGCAATAAATGGATTACAAGAAAAGCCTGAATCTTCCGCAAACGGACTTTCCAATGAAAGCGAATCTGGCGCAACGCGAGCCGGAAATGCTCAAAACCTGGGAAGAAACAGGAATTTATAAAATGATCCGCAAGAATCTCAATGGCGCCAAACCTTTTATTCTGCATGATGGCCCGCCTTACGCCAATGGCAGCATTCATCTGGGCACGGCATTAAATAAAATTCTCAAGGACATCGTCATCAAGGCTAAAAATATGAACGGCCTGGACGGCGTTTACGTGCCGGGCTGGGATTGCCACGGACTGCCCATTGAACATCAGGTAGATAAGGAACTGGGCAGTAAAAAAGCCGCAATGTCGCAAGCCGACAAACGGCGCGCCTGCCGCGCCTACGCCGAAAAATATGTTGGCATTCAGCGTGAACAGTTTAAAAGATTGGGAGTGTTCGGCGAATGGGAAAATCCTTATCTTACCATGGCTTATCCTTACGAGGCGGCAACAATCGCCGAGTTCGGAAAACTGTATCTTAACGGCAGTGTCTATAAAGGCAAAAAGCCTGTTTACTGGTGCGCGTCTTGCAAAACAGCGTTGGCGGAAGCGGAGGTCGAATACGCGGATCATCATACTCCTTCCATCTATGTAAAATTCGCCGTTACCTCTGATATCGCCAAAGTTCTGCCGAAACTTGCCGGGCAGAAAGTTAACTTCGTCATCTGGACGACAACTCCCTGGACGATTCCCGCCAACCTTGCCATCGCCCTGAAAGACGATTTTATTTATGCCGCGGTGAAAATTGAAGGCGAAGTACTGATTGTCGCCAAGGACATGCTTGATTACTGCCTGGATGCGTTCGGTTACAAAAATAAGAATTATGAAATTCTGGATGAATTCAAAGGCGCCGTGGTGGAAGGACAAAAATGCGTTCACCCGCTGGTTAAAAGAGACAGCGTTTTGATTCTCGCGCCTTTTGTCACGCTGGAAGCGGGCACCGGCTGCGTGCATATCGCTCCCGGCCACGGCCAGGAAGACTACGAAATCGGCCTTAAATACGGACTGGAAAATTACGCGCCAGTGGATGACGCGGGAAAGTTTACGGGAGATGTCGAGCATTTCGCCGGCCAGTTTGTTTTTGACGCCAATGATAACGTCATCAAAAAACTAAAAGAAGCGGGCGCGCTTTTAGGGCATTTCCCGATGCAGCATTCCTATCCGCACTGCTGGCGCTGCAAACAACCCATTATTTTCCGTTCTACCGAACAGTGGTTTATCTCGATGGAAAAAAATCATCTGCGCAAAAAGGCGCTCGCCGCCATCAATGAAGTTCAGTGGATTCCCTCCTGGGGACGCGACCGCATCTACGGCATGGTAGAAAACCGCCCCGACTGGTGCATCTCACGCCAACGTCTCTGGGGCGTGCCGATTACCGTTTATTAC
>DSAV01000155.1 GCA_011046295.1 Deltaproteobacteria bacterium
AGTCCAGAATATGTTAAATGGGAGACCGAGAAAAACCTTGAACTGGGAAAAACCTTGTGATGTATACCTACAAGTGTTGCGCTAAAAGGTTGAGAGTGCCTAGGGTATATGCATAAAATTCTTTCTGACAATGATTTTGACGAAGCAACGGCAGCATTATTTGTATTTAATGGAGGCTTGATTGGCCGCGTCAATAAAAGTTTCTGCGATTTATTGGGATATAAAAATCCGGACGAATTGACGGGCAAGCAGTTTCTGGATTTGATTCATCCGGATGACCATGGTTTTGTGCAAGACCATATCGCGAAGTTAGAAAATAGGAATATCCCGGACGGAAATATTCTGAGGTTTAATAAAAAATCAGGCAGAGTACTGTGGACGATTATCCAGGAATATTTTTCTGATGGAGAAGCAGGCCAGACAAAAATCTTTTGCCTGACCGACGTAACTTTTTTGAAAAATCAAAATGATTATCTGCAAAATTCTTTGCAGCGCTATGAAACAATTTTCAATGATGTCGAAGTGCAATTGGGAGAAATGGATTTGCAAGGCAACATCACTTTTGTCAATGACGCTGTGTGCAAGATGTGGAAACTGCCGCGCGAAGAATTACTAGGCAGAAACTACGAAAAATACGTAAGCGAAGAAACAAAGAAAAAATTTGATCAGGTTTATAGAAATGTCTTTAAAACCCGGCTTCCCGTAAAGAATATAATTTTTGAAGTGACGGACAACGAAGGCGTTGTTAGAACTATTGAAAAATCGATTTCGCTGGCGCGCAACGCTCAAGGTTCGATTTCCGGCTTTCATATGGTCACGCGCGATATTACCGAACGAAAAGAAGCGGAAAACAAAATTATCGAACACCGCTCGCGCCTCGCGGCTATCTTTGGCAGCGTGAAAGACGCGATTATCACTGTTGATCCCGGCCTGCGCGTTATCGAAGCCAATAAATCCACGGAAAAGATCTGCGGTATCACCGTTGGGCAGATTGTCGGCGGGGAGTTTTCTCAGTGTAAGTTTTCCTGCAATCACGCCTGCGAGGAGGTTTTACGCCAGACGCTGGAAAATAAAATCGCTGTAAAAGAATATAAAACAGAATGTGAGCATCAAACGCGCCCGCAGCAGGTGGTCAGCGTTTCCAGCTCGCCTTTGCGTGACGGGCAGGGAAATTTCCTGGGCGCGGTGCTGGTTATCCGCGATATTACTCTACTGCGCGATGTGGAGCGCGAACTGCGAGAAAGAAATCAGTTCCAGAATCTTGTGGGCAGGAACAAAACCATGCAGAATATTTACCGCCTGCTGGAAGACCTGGCCAATCTGGACACCACGGTTTTAATTACAGGGGAATCCGGCACAGGCAAGGAACTGGTGGCGCGCGCACTGCATTACAGCGGCAATCGTGCGTTTAAACCATTCACCACGGTCAATTGTTCGGCGCTGGCGGAAAGTCTGCTGGAGAGCGAACTTTTCGGCCATGTCAAAGGCGCGTTTACCGGCGCGATAAAGGACAGGCTGGGCAGGTTTGAATCCGCCAACGGCGGCACGATTTTTCTGGATGAAATAGGCGATATTTCATCTTTAATTCAGCTTAAACTTCTGCGTGTGCTGCAGGAAAAGGAATTTGAAAGAGTAGGCGAATCCACGCCGCGTAAAGTGGATGTCCGCGTCATTGCTTCCACCAACAAAGACCTCAAAGAAAAAGTGCAAAATGGCGAATTCCGTCAGGATCTTTATTACCGTCTCAAGGTGGTGGAAGTTGTCCTGCCGCCGCTGCGGGAAAGACTGGAAGATATACCTCTTTTAGTCGATCATTTTCGCGTTATCTTCAATGAGCGATTCGGAAAAAACGTGGAAGGAATTTCCGGGGAAGTGCTCAACATTTTTATGAATTATTCCTGGCCGGGCAACGTGCGGGAACTTGAGCATGTCATAGAACACGCCTTTGTTTTATGCCACAGTGGTTTGATTACGATTGAACAAATACCCGCGGAGATACGCAATATTGCGCCCTCCGAACACCATACGCGGCAGAAACCCAAATTGAAAGCGTCAAGCGAAAAAGAAGAAATCATCAGCGCGCTTAAGAAAACCGGCTGGAACAAAGCCAAAGCCGCAAGGCTTTTAGGTATCGGAAGGCGCACGATTTACCGTAAAATTGACGACTACAAGATTGACAAAGAACAGATGCAATAAAGACAATATTCACTCCTTGATAATAAACAGGTTTTTCCTGTAAGATTATTCATCCGGTACGTTGCCTGTCAGTAAGAAAAATAAATAAGCAGTAAATTATTGATGAACCGCGGCGATTCGTGCGGGAGAAACATTAGATTGATTATTTTGTAATCGTTTCGAGGTGCGTTAGCGATCATAAATCTTTGGAGGTTGATATGATTATCAGTAAAGAGATTGTTAATTTGATCAAGCAATATTTTGAAAAAGCGGTCATGCGCCCCATTTAGGAAACCAGTTGCACAGAGAGATGCCTTCTTGTAAATTTAAGAAAAAGGAGGACATCAAATGGGGAAGAAAGTCAAGAAGCATTCAGCGGAGTTCAAGTTCAA
>DSAV01000010.1 GCA_011046295.1 Deltaproteobacteria bacterium
AATCTGCACACCGCTTGCTCCCAGCATAATCAGTGCCGCGGCGTTGGCGGCCAGGTTACCGTTTTTACCTATGCCGCCTCCGGCAAACAGGGGAATTTCGTTTTGTTTCCCAAGCTTAACCAGATTCAAATAAGCGTCGCGCAGATTGCTGGCAATCGGATGCCCCATATGATCCATCGAAACATTATAGGCCGCGCCCGTTCCGCCGTCTTCGCCGTCGATCGCCAGGCCGGCGGCATAAGGATTCCTAGTTAAATTATTTAAAACAGCCAATGTTGTGCTTGTAGCGGATATTTTCGGGTACACCGGAACACGGAAACCCCAAGCCATCGACATGGACTGAACCATTTTAGCTACAGCTTCCTCAATCGAGTATTTGGTTTGATGCGTCGGCGGACTGGGCAGATTAACGCCTTGTGGCACGCCGCGGATTGCCGCGATGAGCTTATTAACTTTATACCACATCAGCAATCCGCCATCGCCCGGCTTGGGGCCCTGGCCGTATTTGATTTCAATCGCGCAGGGATCTTCCTTCATCTGCGGCAGGTTGTGAATAATTTCATCCCAGCCGAAATAGCCGCTGGCAATCTGTAAAATCACGTATTTTAGAAAACGCGATTTTAAAAGGCGCGGCGGACACCCTCCTTCGCCCGTGCAGATGCGTACCGGCATTCCCAATTCTTCATTGAGATAAGCAACGCCCATCTGCAGTCCTTCCCACATATTGGGGGATAGAGCGCCGAAAGACATCGAACCGATAATCAGCGGATAAATTTCGCGCACCGGTGGCATCCAGCCATTTTCTCTTTCCGCTCTGAGCATTTCTTCCGGCGGCAGGATTCTTCCCAAAAGCGTGCGCAGCTCAAACTCATGCCGCCCCGCGTCAAGCGCCGGGTCGGTCAGCATGGAAATACGGACAAACTTGATTTTATCCAAAACACTGTCGGCGGAATTACGGCGGCCGCCTCTGCGTCTGGGTTCACCGCCCTGATTTACATGAAAGCGCAATTTGTCAATTTCATCACCGCGCACAGGAAGGATAGCGCCGTTGGGGCAAACCATTGTGCACATGCCGCAGCCAACACAAGCGTGAGCGGCATCCGTGCTTTGATTAATGCCGTGATAAACGGAAAACAAATTAGTCGCCTTTTCTTCCAGTCCAATAGGGACCTGCAAAGCGCGTTTGCGGTGCACTCCCAGCTCAATCGCCCGCACGGGGCAGACAGAGGTGCAATTGCCGCACAGCGTGCATTTCTCTTTGTCCCAGAGAATCTGCCAGGGAAGATCCTTGACGCTTAATGTAGATGGGCTAATTTGTCCCATTGATTCCATTTTTCTATCTCCTGCCGTTCGCGGCTAATTAGCAATGTTTCATATTTCATCGGCTGAAAATCCAGATTAATATCGCGCTCGGGTATTGCCGCGTCCAGACCGCACATTTCTGAAGAAAAAGCGAAAATACCGGGACGACCGCCGACAACACCCGGTCTTAATTTTTTCGAATCCTGCACCATAAATATCGATTTATCAGGCAGACAGCCGATGATACAATTCGGCCCGTCGATAATTAACGGGCGGCAGGTCTGTTTCAACTTTCTCAACCAGGCACCGTCGGGATGCTCGTTTAATTCTTCATCTTTCAGCGGTGTGATTATGTGTTTGTACATTTCAATTCCCAGTCCCAGACGGTTTTGCATATAGTGCATGATGTGCGTGAAAACTTCCGAGTCGGACTGATACCCGATATAGCCGGGAAAATTGCGCGACATCATAAATTCCCTGATCGGAACAAATGCCGTGTTTTCCCCGTTGGTCATAGTGGAAAAACCCTGAAGAAAAAAAGGATGACAGGCGTAAATATTAATGGCGTAGTTGGTATTTTGCCTCCCCTGGCTTAGAATGGTGCGCGCCACTATTTCTTTCCGGTCTAAACCCAGATACTCGGCCACCGCCAAGGGATCCCCCACTTCCTTGATCATAATGACATCCGGCCAGAAGCTGAAAATCAGCATGGATCCGTCTTTTTCGCCCAACTGCCGTAGCTGCAGCTGCACCATCATCAGGCGAAATTGAATTTCTTCTTTGCTCAGTCCTTCCCACTCCGCCGGATATTCGTAAACACGGATGACGTAGTTGTCTCTTTTAGGAGTTCCATGCGGAGGATTTTTCGCCGGCTTAAAAGAAAGCTTGTATTTAACCATAAAATCCTGATCAATCATGAAGCGGTCAAGCGCCTTAATTCCTTCGTTGGAAAATATTCCGGAAAGAATCGGCTCGTTTTTAAACTTTTCAAACTCCCCGCCCAGATCGGTGAGAAAAAGGCCTACGCCTGAGCCATCATGCCCCTCTTTCATAACATCGATGGCGCGGATAGCCGTCATCGGTGAAAGCGGTTCATTGGATGTTATCGCAAACAATCGGCACATTAGGCACTCTCAACCTTTTAGCGCAACACTTGTAGGTATACATCACAAGGTTTTTCCCAGTTCAAGATTTTTCTCGGTCTCCCATTTAACATATTCTGGACTTTTTTAATCTCGCGGCGGC
>DSAV01000038.1 GCA_011046295.1 Deltaproteobacteria bacterium
GCGTTAAACAATATGCCGTTTATTTTAGGGAAAACGCTGGGCAAGGCGCTGGGATCGGTTCACCTGGCGGCGCTTTGGGGAATTTTGCAGGTGACGCCGAAATCTTTTCAGGAAAACGCCGCCAGAGTTGGTTTTCAACCTGGGCCTAAGCTGGGAGAAGATATCTTTCAAAAGATTTTGGATCAGCCCGAAGGAATCTGGGTGGGAAAACTCGATCCGGAGAACAATTTTGCCGAGTTGAAAACCGATGACGGAAAAATTAATTTGCATATCCCGGAACTGCTGGAAGAAATGAAAACGCTGGACGCGACCAGCGAAGAAGCGGCCCTGATCATGCCTTCGGAATTTCCGCTGATTCTTATGGCCGGCAGACACACTTCCATGAACGCCAACACCAACATGCGCGATCCCGCATGGAATGAAGGCAAGCGCGCCTGCACCCTGGCCATGCATCCGGATGATTCCGCTGTCCTTAATTTAAAGGATGGGCAGCAGGTGAAAGTAACCACGGAAGCCGGCAGCGAGGAGATTGAACTGGAAATCACCGATACGGCGCGCAAGGGCCATGTGGTTATCCCGCACGGCTTCGGGCTGGTTTACAACGGCGTCCAATACGGCGTCAATGTCAATCGCCTGACAAAAAACACGCATCGGGATCAGTTCGGAACGCCGATGCACCGGTACGTTCCCTGCCGGGTGGAGGCAATTTGAAAACCGATCTGTATGATGTAATACAGGTTGATGCGAAACAAAGCTGTTCGGGCAAACTGCTTAGCCCGGTAAAAAAAGCTTTAGGCGCTGATGAAATAGTTTCCATAATGGGAGAATAATAATGAACATAGGCCATTACAGCTACGAAGATTTTCTTGTGAAGATAAAAGATTTTCACGGCAACATCGCGCCCGGGATCATTGCCGGCGGCATCATGGTGGATATTGCCAGAGCGAATTTGCCGGCAGGGGAGTTCTTCGATGTTATCTGTGAAACCGGCCGCTGCCTGCCTGATGCTGTGCAAATTCTTACCCCCTGCACGATAGGAAACGGCTGGCTAAAAATTGTGGATACCAGCCGCTACGCGCTTACATTTTACAACAAGTACACCGGCGATGGCGTCAGGGTATTTCTTGACGCGGGAAAACTTGGTAACTGGCACTGCATTAAGGCGTGGTTTCTGAAGGACAAGCCAAAAAAGGAACAGGATTTTGACGGTATTATCGATGAGTTTCGCCGGGCGGGAACGTCTATTTACTCTATAAAAAAAGTGAAAGTTAAGCCAACCTACATCAGCTTCGCGAAAAAGAAAAGTTCGCAGGTGGGGTTGTGCCCTTCCTGCGGCGAAGCTTATCGGACGAGTTTGGGCAAGGCCTGCTCTGCCTGCCAAGGCCTAGGTCCTTTTATTGATGAAGAGAATTAATTATTATGGATCTGTCGCAACTCACAACTATTCTCATCTGTATCGCGTTGATTGCTGTTCTTTACTCCTGTGTGGGGCATGGAGGAGCATCCGGCTATATTGCGGTTATGACTCTTTTTGGGCTGGCTCCCATAATTATCAAACCCACGGCGCTGGTTCTTAATATCCTGGTTTCAGGAATAGCCGCAATCCAATTCTATCGGGCTGGATATTTCCGCTGGCCTCTTTTTTGGCGCTTTGCGTTGACTTCCGTCCCCTGCGCTTATATCGGCGGCTATTTCTTCCTACCCATATATTTCTACAAATATATAATCGTGCTCGTTTTGTGGTTTTCCGCGGTCAGGCTTTTTATCCGTCCGGTCACACAGGCAAGCTCAATACGCGTGCTGCCGCTGCCCCTTACCCTGACCATAGGGGCAATATTGGGATTATTGTCCGGTTTTATCGGCGTAGGAGGAGGTATATTTTTAAGTCCTTTGCTCTTGCTTGCCGGATGGGCGGGCAATAGGGAAACGGCAGCGGTATCGGCATTTTTTGTTCTGGTAAATTCCTGCGCCGGACTTCTTGGTTTCATAAGCGGAAATCATACGTTTCCGGCGCAGGCGTTAACTTTATCTCTGGCGGCTGTTTGCGGCGGCATTATCGGATCATATCTGGGCAGCAGAAAACTCCAGATGCTGAGTGTACAAAGAGTCCTGTCTATGATACTCATCCTGGCGGGATATAAAATTATTTTCAGCTGATGTAAAAAACGGGAAAATGATAAACGGATGCATGAACTGCCTGTCACCGAAAGCATTCTAAAAATTGTATTGGCGCACGCCGAAAAAAACGATGTCCGCCGCGTGATGACCATTGGGCTTCAGGTCGGCCGTTTAAGCGACCTGGAAGACGAATGGATGCAGCGCTACTTCGATTATGTAAGCCGAGGCACTCTGGCTGAAGGAGCCAAACTTCAAATCGAACGAACGCCGATCCGGCTGGAATGTAACGCCTGCGCCAAAATCTACAATGTAGATGCCGCAAATCAGATTGACATACCCTGCCCTAACTGCGGAAAGAAAGACGCCAAGCTTATTTCCGGGCGGGAATATTTTATAAAAAACATGGAGGTCATGTAATGGA
>DSAV01000041.1 GCA_011046295.1 Deltaproteobacteria bacterium
AAGCCCCAATCGCCGATAACTTACACCTTCCATCTCTAACGCCTCCCTTCAATATCCACCATAGAATACCAAAGTGTTGCGCTAGATTCTTGAGCCTAAGCAATTGTTTCAGGTTTTCTTTTTCTTGCGTCCGCGAAAAAACTGATGTAATTACTTTAAACATCAAGAAATTATAATATGGAAAAACATTTGCATGAAAAACAAAAAGCCTGCAAAATCAAAAGATATTTATAGTTCAGATGGACAGAACATTATTCTGGATTCCATCGCAGATGGTGTTTTCACTGTCGACAAAGATTGGCGTATTACGTCCTTCAACCGCGCTGCAGAGGAAATTACCAGAGTTTCACGTAAAGAGGCAGTCGGTCAACTGTGCAAAGATGTTCTGAAAGCGGATATTTGTGAGCGCAACTGCTGTCTGCGCACCACCATGAAAACCGGCAAGCCTATTGTTGACAAAAAAGTTCATATCATCGATGCAGAAGGAAAAAGAATTCCCATCAGTATTTCCACGGCTCTTTTGCGCAATAAAAATGGAAAGCTTCTCGGCGCGGTCGAGACTTTCCGTGATATCAGTGTTGAAGAAGATTTACGCAAGGCTATCCAAGCCAAATATTCATTTGAAGATATTATTTCCAAAAACCACCGCATACTGCAGCTTTTCGATATTCTTCCGGACATTGCCGCAAGCGGCAGCACGGTTTTGATTGAGGGTGAAAGCGGGACGGGCAAAGAGCTTTTCGCCCGCGCCATTCACAATTTGAGCCCCCGGAAGAAGCAGCCGTTTGTCGCTGTCAACTGCAGCGCACTTCCCGACACCCTGCTGGAGTCGGAACTTTTTGGTTATAAAGCTGGGGCTTTTACTGACGCCAGAAAGGATAAGCCAGGACGATTTCGTCTCGCGGAAAATGGCACGCTTTTTCTGGATGAAATTGGCGAAATTACACCTTCCATGCAGGTCAAGCTATTGCGCGTACTCCAGGAAAAAACTTATGAGCCGCTGGGCGCGACCGAGAGCCTTGAGCATAACGTGCGTATAATTGTGGCTACCAATAAAAACCTTGATGCGCTGGTTAGGGAAGGCAGTTTTCGGGAAGATCTGTATTATCGGGTAAATGTTTTTAAAATCAGCTTGCCTCCCCTGCGGGAGCGGATGGAAGACATCCCTCTTTTAGTTGACCATTTTATCGCGCGATTCAACGCGATACAGAAAAAAAACATTGAAAATGTAAGCGAAGAAGCCATGTCCGTATTGATGAGCTACAAATACCCGGGTAATATCCGTGAATTGGCAAACATTATTGAATATGCTTTTATTTTGTGTAAGACCGGACTCATTGAAAAAAAGCACCTGCCGGAAAACCTTTTTGCGCCGATGGAAACGAATAAGCAAAGCGAGGCGTTTTCATTACGTGATGTAGAAGCCACCTATATGCTGGGCGCGCTCAAGCAAAATAATTGGGACCGCTTGAAAACAGCCCGGCAGCTCGGCATGCATAAAAGCACTTTATATCGCAAAATCAAATCACTCGGCATTAAAATTCCATCACGATAATGTCGCATAAATGCAACGCAGTCGCATAAATAGTTGCATATTTGCGACAACGATAAAACAATATTAGTTAGCAATCGTTCCTAACTGCCTGAATATACAAGCTATTATTTTTGATCATTTTTTGGCATTCCACTTGCACTAATTTGACGGCAGGGAAATAAATTTTATGAAGACAACGTCAGAGAAAATAATTTTATGAAAGTTGCCCTTTCGGTATTTAAGGATTCTATTTCTACGGTTTTCGACGCGGCGGAACAGTTGTTAATTTTGGAGATGGATAAAACAAACGGGCAGAAACGCTCGATGTTCAAAATTGCGCCAAGTGATCCGGTCAATCGCGCGGTTCAGCTCAGAGATCAGGGAATTGATGTTCTCATTTGCGGCGCTATTTCCCGGCCGCTGCAGGCTTCAATAGCGGCACAGGGTATTGTTGTTTATCCGTTTGTCCGCGGTACGGTGGAAGATGTGATAACCGCCTATCAAAACGGCAGATTAGGAAACGCTCTTTATACGCTGCCCGGTTGCCGTGGGCGAGGACTTATGGCGGGAGGCAGGGGTAGAAATCGCGGCAGAAGATGCAATTGGAGATAAGAATACGTCTTTTCCCGGCCTGTTGCCAATATTTTGAAAAAAGGAGCATAAAACATTGAATCAGTATATTCCGAAAAAATTATTCTTTACCAAAGGTGTCGGCACGCATAGCGAACAACTTCATTCGTTTGAGCTGGCGCTGCGCGACGCCGGTATCGAAAAGTGCAATATTGTGCAGGTATCCAGTATTTTGCCCCCCGGCTGCCGGGTAATTTCCAGGGCGGAAGGCCTAAAAAAGCTGCAACCAGGCGCCATAACTTTTTGTGTTATGAGCCGTTGTTGCAGCAACGAACCGCGAAGGCTTATTTCCGCGTCTATTGGCTGCGCGATACCCGTGGATAAAAGCGCGTACGGTTACATCAGCGAACACCACGCCTTTGGTTTTACCGAA
>DSAV01000048.1 GCA_011046295.1 Deltaproteobacteria bacterium
AATATCGCCGTTATAAACGATAATGCGCTCATCTGCCGCTATTAAATCCTCGATGTTTTTTATCCCGCCGGCAGTATCCAAAAGCACCGGTTCGTGGCGGAAGATTATCGGAATATTCTTGTAATTATTCTTGGGGAAAGTTTCGAGGTATTTTTGAGCGCAGTGGTGCGTGTTGACGATAAACCGCTTTATTCCGAAAGCACGCAAATGCTCCATCGCGTAAGTGATAATCGGCCTGCCGCCGATTTCTAAAAGCGGCTTGGGCGTATTCTTAGTCAGGGGCCTCAGCCTCGTGCCCAGCCCCGCGCCCAGAATAAAGGCTGTGTTAATTTTTGTAAACGGCCTGTTTATCAAACGCTGCTCCAAATCTGATCAATGGGCATGACCACGGTTACCTTCCCGCCGCAGCTTGTGTTTAATACACATTTTTTACTGCCTGACACCCAGTTTCTGATACCTTAATCGAGCGTAAAATACAATTTAAGTTTGGCGAATCCATTAAATGGTTGTGTGCGTCCGGAGTTCATGGGGCTTGACTTAAAGGATAATTATTTTGTACAAGACATGCATTGGCGCTGTTTACTGGAGAAAAGAAGCGCAACGGAGCAAATATGCACAATCATCCGGTTATTATTATTGGTGCGGGAAGATCGGGGACAAACATGCTGCGGGACAGTCTCTGTTCTATCGAAGGATTTGAAACGTGGCCCTGCGATGAAATTAATTACATATGGCGTCACGGCAATGTTCAGCATCCGTCAGATCGTTTCACGGAGGTACAGGCGAGGTCTGAGGTAAAAAAGTTTATCCGCCGGGCTTTTGAAAAACAGGAAAAAGCCTCCACTGCACGGTACGTGGTGGAAAAAACCTGCGCGAACAGCCTTAAAATACCGTTCATTAACGCCGTTTTCCCTGAAGCCAGATACATTTTTATCGTCCGGGATGGAAGGGATGCGGCCTCATCGGCGATGAAGCGATGGAAGGCCTCTCTGGATATCAGCTACATTCTCACGAAGGTCAGATACGTGCCGGTTAGTGACATGCCCTATTATGGTCTGCGATACTTTGTAAACCGGTTGAAAAAGCTGGCTTCCAGGGAAAAACGACTGGCTTTTTGGGGGCCCCTTTATCCGGGTATGATGGATGATCTCAAAAAGGATACCCTGCTGGAAGTCTGTGCTAAACAATGGCGCGAGTGTGTGAAAACGGCTGAATCTGATTTTTCCCGGTTGGATCAAAACAGGGTGCATAAAATACAATATGAGTCATTTGTCAGGGACCCGGTGCGGAAAATGAAAGAAATGATCCATTTCACGGGTGCGGAAATCCCCGATAATGCCGTCGAGAAGTCCGTGGCGAATGTGGTTCCGAATCATGTGGGCAAGTTTAAAAAAGAGTTAAGCGTAGAAGATTTGCGCAGGCTTCATGCTATAGTGGAGCCCGTGATGGCCGATTGGTGAAAACCAAGAAAGTAAACGATGACGCGTTTTCAGAGCATTCAAAAACGAGCCTTTGACCTGGTTTTTGCGGGTGTCGGCTTGCTTCTTTTAGGATGGCTCATACTTCTGGCCGCGGTAATTTCCCACCTGGATACCGGAAGAAACGGTTTTTTTTTGCAGGACCGGGTTGGGAAAGACGGCAGGCTTTTCAAAATCATCAAAATCAGAAGTATGCGGCGCATGGAAGGTTATTATACGGATGTTACGACGGATGATGATCCACGCGTCACTAAAATCGGAAGGTTCTGGAGAAAGACCAAGATCGATGAATTGCCCCAGTTATGGAATGTTTTCAAAGGGGATATGAGTTTTGTTGGTCCCCGGCCGGACATATCGGGTTTTGCGGATTGCTTGAAGGGACGGGATCGGCTTCTTCTCAGTGTCAGACCGGGAATCACCGGCCCCGCGACATTGAAATTCAAAGACGAAGAACAAATATTGGCCCGGCAGCCTGATCCCGAAAAATACAATCGGGAAATCATCTGGCCGGAAAAAGTTCGTCTCAATCTAGAGTATATCGATCGGTATACGCTGTGGAATGATCTTAAGTATATTTTTAAAACCATTCACTGATTGAATAAAGCGCGTCTGACAGGCTCTATGGAATTTCAGCTTTCGTTTCACCTCGCTTTTATAGTTTGCTGAGGCCGGGTATTGTAAAAAAACACGAAAGGATCAGCTTGGGACATCGTGAAGTGATATTCTTGGCGTTCGCTATTTTTTCCCATAATCTGGGTGTATTTTCACCAGCGCCGTGACGATGTAACCGGGAATTGTGGTAATCATAATCCAGATAAAGAAATTTTTATAGCCCAGCATTTCCTGAATCCAGCCGCTGGCCATCGCCGGCAGCATCATGCCCAGCGCCATAATGCCTGTGCCGACGGCGTAAAAGACGGTTTTGTACTGACCCTGCGCCACCATTATCATGTACATGGTATAGGCGGTAAAACCGAAACCGTAACCAAACTGTTCCAGCGCCACGGCTGAGCCAATCAGCAAAATATTTTGCGGCAGAGTATGTGAA
>DSAV01000274.1 GCA_011046295.1 Deltaproteobacteria bacterium
TATTTCTTGTTGACGCTATGGGGCTATACGATGTCCCGTATATTGATCCTCCGAAGTTTTTTACCGGGCAAGAGGAAATAATAAAACAACCGCCTGATGCCTTAAAAGAATTCGACAAATAAACAGAAAATGGATGACTGGATGATCGGGGACGCGATTTCTTGATAGAAGAAGTTTTTTTGCTACTTTTTAACTGTTCCATCTTCGTTGAATTCTAATTCTTTGAGTTTGCTGATTATTTCGCCTATGATCCAAGTTGTTTTGGTTTCCGTCTTCAGCTTTAGCGCCATATCATTATACGCTCTCTTTTTTGCTGTGGTGATAATTCCTTAAAATCCATCTCACCCAAGCCAAAAAATTTATTATGTTTGTCTCATCGTTTCTTTTGAGCCTATTTTACTTTAAAAACAAAAATTTATGCAAGCATTATCCGACGGGAATAATAGTTAACGGTAAGAGCTTCGCCTTATCGCAATTTTGCCGGACATCAGCAGCGTATTTACCGCGGAGGCATCGCGCTATTTGCTAAAAAAAGATTCGCGCCCGCGGCAAATGGATATCCGCCCTTTATGACGGCGCCCTGCTCTAACCAATATTCAACGCTTTTCTTTTTTAAAAAATTGAAGTAGGGTTTTCAAGAAATAATTAAAAAATATTTTCGGCCGGTTATAGTTATAACTGAAACGGGGGTAATATGCCAAAAGATGAGCGCAGGATAAATAAAAGAGTAGCTACTAAATTTGAAATTTCATATCTGCATGAAAGTGATTACCTCATATCTTTTACAAAAAATATTTCAGCGGACGGCATGTTTGTGGAGACAGAAAAACTTCCGGAATTAGGCTCAACTATAAAACTGGTTTTTACCATAGGTAAATTAAATAAAATAGAAACTAACGCCAAAGTCATGTGGGTAAACAAAGGTGCTTCGCCAAAAGACACAGGCATGGGAGTGAAATTCCTTAATCTGCCCGCGAAGGCCAAAGACGCGATACTTAAAGAAATTAATGTAGTCGCGATTTTGTAAAACAATTTCTACTTTTGATATTATTTATTCCGACCTCTTCTTAATCTAAATATTTGCGTATGCTTTTTTTCTGACAAATAAAATATTTTACCATGTTTTACATTGTTCTTATCCCATAACCAATGCGCGCGGAGGATAGCTTATGACTTTTTCGGAAGTTATTTCCATTAACACAAAAGGCTTCAGCGATATCATAGATATTACACAGCGCGTGCTTTCCTATGTTGCGCAGGCTGGTATTTCCAGCGGGCTGGTCACCCTTTTTTGCCCCGGTTCCACGGGAGCGCTTACTACAATTGAATATGAGCCAGGCGTGTTGCGGGATTTGAAAGAAGCGTTGGAGAAAATCGCTCCGTCGGATATTCCCTATCATCACGATAAAAGATGGGGAGACGGCAACGGCTTTTCCCATGTCCGCGCCGCTTTGATGAAACCATCGCTTTCGATTCCGGTTGTTGACGGCAAGCCGACGCTGGGCACCTGGCAGCAGATTGTATTTATTGACTTTGATAACCGCTCCAGAAAACGCGATATCATCGTACAGATTATCGGGGAGTAAGCGGACTGTTCGGGGAACAGTCCCTACATCTTTTTTTGTACGGCGCGTTTCCCAAACGCGCCGCTAATTTCGGATTGATCAGCTTGCCCGGCGCATGCCGGGGGGATCAATCCCTACTTCAGCTTTTTTCCTTTGAACGTTTACTTGTTCGTATTGACGCCGATTTTTGCATAGAGAGGGCAATGCCCGCTCATTACGCTTGAAAGAAGTGACCCGCTAACGATAAGCAGCAATCCCCAAATACCCGGAAGCAGGCCCCAGAGGTAAACGGCGATAATCAGAAGCGCGACGAGCGTCCTTATAATCTTGTCAACCGTACCAACATTTTTCATACAAACCTCCTCAAAACTTTAATTATTAAAATGAACCGTCACGGATTTTTAAATACCGATTTCCCCCTACTCGATTTACCCCTCTTTGGAGAAAGAAAAATTGAGGCTTCCGAATACTGAACTGACATTGGCGTTTCCCTCTAACTTATAAGGCAGATCTCGCTCTGTAAAAAGAACTTTCAGGATTTCTCTCAAATCTTTATATTTTACATTAAGCGGCACCTGTATCTGCGTTATTGATGCCGATGGAATCAGAATTTCCTCTTCCAGGCGGCCGTTGCCGACTTCCTCATTTTTAAGGTAAATACTGCATTCAAAAGATTTGAGCGTGAGATTATAACGATTTGGGTTTTGCACATCGAGATCAAGCAGAAGATTAGACTCTGTAAAGGAGACGGGGCTGAGGCTTACTTTGCGAAGAGTGAATGATGGCTTCTGCAATATCAAATTCGCGCAGGACATAAGAGGAAACGAAAACGCGAACGGTCATGCGCCCCATTTAGGAAACCAGTTGCACAGAGAGATGCCTTCTTGTAAATTTAAGAAAAAGGAGGACATCAAATGGGGAAGAAAGTCAAGAAGCATTCAGCGGAGTTCAAGTTCA
>DSAV01000266.1 GCA_011046295.1 Deltaproteobacteria bacterium
GGAAAAAGAAATAAAAAAAATAAATGAAAACATCAGAAAGGCCAAAGACAGGCTGCTTGAGGTCAAAAACAACAAAGAATATCAGGCGATACTTAAAGAAATTGAAGTAGCGGAGGCATCTCTGAGCGATATCGAAACACAAATAATTTCACTTCTGGACGAAATGGATACTTTATCTTTACTCGTTAAAAAAGACGGGGAAATACTGAACCAGCATAAAAAACAATACGAAGAAACAAGAATAAATATAGAAGCGGACATAAGTTCCATAGACGCAAATTACGCAGACTGGGAACAAAAACGCAACGATTTAAGACAAAAGTTGGATGTAGATCTTCTGGCTAAATATGACAAAATCAGAAACAGAAATAACGGCATCGGCGTTTGTTACGTCTGGAAAGCCGTTTGTAACGGATGTCATATGAATATTCCTCCGCAACTTTATAATGAATTACAAAAATCATCGGATATCCTAAGCTGCCCCAACTGCAACAGAATAATTTATTACCGGAACAACCAAAATCCGGCACAGTGATTATGGCAAAAGAAAAATATATACTTTACAGCGACGGCGCGTGCCGGGGCAACCCAGGCGTGGGCGGGGCCGGCGCGGTAATTACCGACGCACAAGGTAACGTGTTATGGGAGGGTAATGAATACCTCGGACATTGCACCAATAACATTGCCGAATACAAAGCATTGATTCTAGGATTAAAGGGCGCGCTACAAAAAGGATATAAACACCTGGAAGTTTATCTTGATTCAGAACTTCTTGTCAGACAGATCAACGGCGCTTACAAAGTAAAAAATGAAAAATTGAAAAATTTGATGCGCGAAATCCGCTCTCTTATCCCGTCTTTTGAATTAATCAAGGTCACGCATGTAGCCCGTTGCCGCAACGCGCAGGCTGACAAACTGGCAAATCTGGCGATTGACAAACGTTAAATAACTTCCGCCCGTACATATTGTTTGAATTATGATTTTTGCGCGGCAAATAACACTTTTATCACTTAATAATAACTGCGATTGTTTCTTTTTTCTGTGGCGGCGCGTCATCAGCGGAACTTACGTAATTGAATGAAATGGTGGTCTGTCCTATTTTCAGCGCTTTGAACGTCCATAGCTGTTTCAAATCCGCCCCTGAACGCTTTCTTTTGTACGGGATATTTTGCGAATGAACAACCTGGAGAATATCATCATCCAATAAAGCAGCCAATTGCCATTCGTATCCTGCCGATGAATCAGCCCAAAGGGTGATAGTAAAACTGTCGCCAGACCTCAGCGTCATGGGCTTTACCTGTTTAACCTCATCGGCAAAACAAAGGGATGCCAAAATAATCAGCGCAACGCTCAGGATAATTATTTTTTTCATATGCGCGTCTATACACCATAGACTCAATTAAGTAAATTATTAATTGCCGCGCCTTAACGCGTGAAGCAGCAATATTCAAGATGCTCCTTTTATTGCGCAAATCATTATATAAAGATAAATATCTTTGCGGCGCTCATCTCACCGCGGAATGTTTTGCCAACCTTGAATACCGCGGTTATGATACAAAAATGGTGGCGTCGTATTTTTTTTGTTCTGAAAATCCTCAAAGCTTGAATCGATCCAAAGGGGTAAAACCCCCGCACTATTCATCACTGGGGTAATGGTATTTTTACGGTGGCAGGCAGAAAAATTAAGCTGAAATCAAAAATGCAATAATCTTGCATATCATCAAAATATAGTGTTCTTGCATTTCACTTTTTGTAGTATACGATTCATTAACAATTAAAATGATTCACTTACTAAAAGAATAAATCATGATTCTTGATAAACTTTCCTATAAAGCCATCGTTGACAATCTCTATGACGGCCTATATATCGTAAGCAAAGAAAGGATAATCAGATATTGGAATAAAGCAGCTGAAAAAATATCAGGGTTCTCAGCCGCTGAAGTCATTGGCAAAACGTGTTCGGATAGGATTCTCACCCACGTGGATGATGAAAGCAACGATATGTGCGGCGGGCTGTGTCCCCTTGTTATGACCGCCAATAGCGGACAGACCTGCGAGGCGGAATTATTTCTGCATCATAAGCAGGGGCACAGAGTGCCTGTGCTTGTTCGCACCACACCTCTTACCGACGAAAACGACGCCATAATCGGCGTAATTTAACTATTCACGGATATAAGCAATTTCAAGGTCAATGAATTGAAAATAAAAGAACTCGAAGAAATGGCTTTGCTGGACAATCTAACGAGAATCGCCAATCGTAATCACATAGAAAAAGAAATGTTCATAAGGATGGAGAAAAAAAGAGATTTAACGTGCCCTTTGGCGTTTTGTTTATGGACATAGACTTTTTTAAAAAGGTCAATGATACATATGGCCATGACGTGGGAGGATATACTATTTTTAGTTGAAAATTGAAAAGTGGCTCCATCCGTGGAATAATCCACGGAACACACAAACACAAAGGAGCCACCGATGAAAGTAAACACGAAAAGAAGAAAGAACGCAA
>DSAV01000080.1 GCA_011046295.1 Deltaproteobacteria bacterium
GGGCATTCCGGCCTATGAAATGAAAGATTCCAAAACGGGCGAGGTTATCGACAGTAAAACCACCGGTGGTATGTATAATCCGGTTCTTTATGATATTTTGTTGGGTGAAGAAATTCATGGCCAGAAAATCGTATCGCCTTACGAAGTACTGGCGGAATATGAAGCAATGGATAAAGAAGCGCGCTGGGAGTTTTGGAAAAGCCAGTTGGATAAATGCATCCGCTGTTACGCGTGCCGCAAGGCCTGCCCGATGTGCTACTGCGACCCGTGCTTTATCGATCAGAACAAGCCGCGCTGGGCGGACAAGGCGCCGCAATCACCCGGCAACATGATGTACCATCTGACCAGATTCCATCACCTGGCCGGCCGTTGCATTGACTGCGGTGAATGTACGCGGGCCTGCCCCGTGGATATTCCCCTGTATCTGTTTCATAAGAAAGTAGCCAAGGAATGCGAAGAAATGTTCGGCCAGGCCGCGGGAATGAACCCGGAAGATAAACTGGTGCTGGTGGATTTCCGCGTGGAAGATTCCGACAAGATTCTGGAGTAAGGAGAGAGTTTTGTGCTGAAAAAAATATCCGTCAATAAAATATCCGAAATGGCAGCCCAGCTGATGAAGAAAGGATTGCTTCTGGCGCCGGTTAAGGAAGCTTCCGGCCATAACTTTGCGGAAATCAGCGACCCGCAGCAGATTGACCTGGATTTTTACAATACGAAAGTAAGTCCGAAATCAGTCTTCCTGCCCCAGAAGGAAGATTTTATCAGATATGAAACGGCAAAGCCTGTTGCCGAAGCCCAATTAGTCGCGCTGGAGCCAAGACAGACATTTCTCTTTGGCGTGCGTCCGTGTGACGTGAAGAGTTTCGGGATAATGGATATACACTTCAACGCGTCGGGAATTATCGATCCTTACTGGAAAAAAAGGAGAGAGGCGACGGTAATCTTCGGTTACGCTTTTGATCTGGACACGCCGGCGGAGCCCGCGGATTTTTATCAGACATTGGGCATCGGCGCTGCTGATCCCGAAGGTTCTGACATTTTCATGGTAAAAAAAGGAGACGATCTGCTGCTGGGCGGTGTTACCCCGAAAGGTGAAAAACTTTTGACGGAGCTGGAGATGCTCAATGAAGGCAAGGCGGCGGATAAAAAATATTTCGAGGAATATATTAAAAAAGGGCGCGAACATAAAACCCGCACCATGCCTCTGGATGCGGAAGCCATTACCGGAAAACTGGAAGAGCTTTTTCACAATACCGATTTTTGGACAATGATTTCAGATGCGTGCATCAGCTGCGGTGTTTGCACGTTTGTCTGCCCGACATGCTATTGTTTTGATATCTGTGACGATACACTTTTTGGCCAGGGTGTGAGGCGCCGTGTTTGGGACGCCTGCATGTTCACGGATTTCACGCTGGAAGCCAGCGGGCATAATCCCCGCACAAATGTTTACCAGCGTCTCCGTCAGAAAATATGTCATAAATATTCGTTTCATGTGCGCAAATACGGAGTAATTTCCTGCGTGGGCTGCGGCCGCTGCACGAAATATTGTCCCGTGAATATCGATATCTATTCCATAATAGAAGACGCGATGAAGGCGTGATAATGAAGAGGATTAAAGCATAAATGATTAATAAAAACCCCTATATACCCGCGCCGGTTGAGATAACGAAAATTATCGATGAAGTGGATACGCGCGACATCAAAACATTCCGCCTCGCTTTTCTCAATAAAGAAGACGAGGAGGGATTTAAATATCTGCCCGGACAATTTGCGGAACTTTCCGTTTACGGCAAGGGCGAATCGCCCATCGGCATTGCATCTTCTCCGACGCAGGAAGGCTATGTGGAATTTACCGTGCAGAGAGCCGGCGCTGTTGTGCCTGGCGCGGTTACGTCCGCGCTGCATGATATGGATGAAGGAGCACAGATTGGCATTCGCGGGCCTTTGGGCAATTCCTGGCCTATTGAATTTCTGGAGAACAAAAACATTGTGGTGGTAGGCGGAGGATTCGCTTTTACCACTTTGCGTTCGCTGGTCAATTATATGCTGTATGACGATAACCGCAAGCGCTTTGGCGAAATTACCGTTATTTACGGCGCCAGAACGCCGGGTTTGCTCCTGTACAAAGATGAACTTGCCGCTTGGGAAAAAAGAGCAGATATAAAGTCGGTTATCACTGTCGATAAAGGAGATGAAGCCTGGCAGGGGAGGGAAGGTTTTGTTCCCGCCGTCTGCAAAGAAGTCGCTCCTTCACCGAAAGACGCCGTGGCGGTTATCTGCGGCCCGCCCATTATGATAAAGTTCACCCTGCCGGTATTCTTTGAGCTGGGATTTTCCAAAGAAAATATTCTGACCTCTCTGGAGATGCGGATGAAATGCGGCATCGGCAAATGCGGCCGCTGCAATGTCGGCTATAAATATGTCTGTTCCGACGGCCCGGTGTTTTCCCTGGCTGAGCTCGACGAACTGCCGCGCGATTTCTGATAACACCGCAAAATGCCC
>DSAV01000051.1 GCA_011046295.1 Deltaproteobacteria bacterium
GTCTTATAAAAAATAAGGGGAAATAAAATGATCAAGATGCACTATACGATCGAAGACAAAATCGCTTTAATTACTCTTGATGACGGAAAAATGAACGTCATGAATTGGGAATTTTTACAGGAACTCAACGATTGTCTTGACCGCACGTTAGCCGATAGAGCTTCTGTTCTGATTTTTACAGGACGGCAGGGAATATTTTCCGCCGGCCTGGACTTAAAACTTCTGCCCACGCTTTCCACTATTGATGAACAACTTACGTTTCAAAAGACGTTCGCCTCCGCCATGCTGCGGGTTTATATGCTTCCTGTTCCGACCATCGCGGCCTATACGGGACACTCCATCGCGGGCGGAGCCATTCTTTCTTACGCGTGCGACCGTTTCGTCCTCGGCGACGGCCCCTACAAAATTCAAATCAATGAAGTGGCCAACAAAATGATACTGACAAGCTGGATTTCGCTCATCTGCCGTTCCTCTATTCCCCATCAATTTTGGAAAGAAGCCATGTTGCATGCGCGTGCATATTCGCCACGCGAGGCATTTGAGAGAGGTATCGTTGATGATCTGGTTGATGGGGAAAATAAAGTTATGGAAACGGCAAAAGAACTCGCGCGGGATCTTTTCCGGCTTCACGGACCTGCATACGCCTTTACCAAGAAACTCATGCGCCAGGAAGAAGCCAACAAAGCGTTAAACTATTTGGAAAAAGAATTGCGCGAGTGGGCAAAATAAAAATTCTCCCCACGTGTCAGTAAAACATTTTTTTGTGAGCGATAAATCCGGAAAAAACAGCACTGGTGGTGGAGGGCGGAGGAATGCTCGTTGACAAACTCGCCCCGCATTCTAATTCCGGCTTAAGCAGAATCACGCGAAACGAGGCTGCCCGGCGGGCAAACCACGAAACAGGAATTGAATATGGCAACAAATTTATGAAAGAATGGAATTAGTCACTAGAATTCTAGTGTATCACCCTTTCAGCTTTCGCACGCAGGCAGGCGTCACACAGCCAGCTTGGAGCGGAAATCTTTCATGTGCGCTCGGTACTTTTCCACTTCATCGGCAGTCATATCATCGGGAAACCTCAGTTCCACCTGCGTCATGGCATCGACCAGCGTGTTGGAATGCGGCGCGATATTCAGGATACCCACCTTGCTGCCGTGATCCAGCTTAATCTTCCCCAGCATAAAATCCGTGACAAACTTGGACTTTTTCGTGAGAATGTTTTTCCATTCCATTGGTGTTGCCGAAAGAATAAAGTCGCCAACTTTTTTGGCGTTCTCAGCGCTGATAAATTCAACTCTGGCCATCTTGCCGGATTCGAGCGCTGCTCCGAACAAGATATCCTGATCGATTCCCCATTTAGGTTCAGCCAAAACTTTGAAATAAACCGTCGAGGTAAGTTTTTTAAGCGCTTTTTCAAACTTCGGGTTATCCCTGTATGCCTGTGCAAAAGCCTCCAGCCATTCCGGTGTGCAATAAGGTACGGACATCGATTAAACCTCCCTTTCTGATTTTTTGGCATCAGCCAATTGTTACGCTTTTTTGCCGAGAATATCTTTAAATTCTTCACGGAGCTCCTTTTTCCAGAGCTTTCCCGTTACCGTCATGGGCAAATCGTCCTTAAATACAACAACTTTCGGGACTTCGTAATGAGCGAGTTTTTCCTTGCAGAGGTTGATGATTTCCTCCGCGGTAATTTTTCCGGTAAATTCCTCTTTCGCCCGGATAATCGCGGCAACGCGCTCGCTTCCCTCCTTCTCCGGATCGGGAACACCGATTGTAACCACCATCTGGACGCCGGGGTGGCGGAAAATCACCTCATCCACTTTGGTTGAATAAACTTTCAGCCCGGAAACATTAATCATATCTTTGATGCGGTCTGTTACATAGAAAAATCCCTCGCTGTCCATGTAGCCCAGGTCTCCGGTGTGAAACCAACCGCCTTCGGAGAGTCCCGACGCGTCAGGCCAGTATCCTTTCATGACCTGGGGCCCGCGAATCATGATTTCACCTGTTTCGCCGAAAGGAACATCCTCGCCTGTTGTCGGATCCGCAACGCGAAAATCCGTATCCGGCACGGGAACACCGAGCCCGCGTCTTTCCTTGGACATAAAGCCGGTGATCTTGGAAAAAGCGGAAGGATTAAGGGTCGCAATGGGCGCCGTTTCCGTCAAACCGTAACCCTCGGCGATGGGATTGCCCATGTCCTTCATAACCGCTTCACGGACTGATTCCGGAAGAGGCGCCGAACCTGAAAAAAACAAGCAGTTTATCCGGCCTATTTTGTAATTACCGATGCGCATGAGCTGCGTGGGAATAGTGGGAATGAGAAACGGGCGATGCTCTCTGATTGTCTTCACGATGTTTTCTATATCGCGCGGATCGGGAGCAATGATTGCCCTCAGGCTCCAGTGAGCGGCCTGGTGCACAATAGCGTGCCCGTAAGAATGAAAGAGAGGTATCGTAATGAAGACCGAGGATTTTCCGATTATCGCTCTCGACAA